>JAEXGP010000349.1 GCA_023450775.1 Actinomycetes bacterium
GCCCCGAGATGATCTCCTCGGGGATGTCGGCGTTCTCCCGGTGGATGTGCTCGGCGACCGGGGCGATCTTGTCCTCGGCGAAGCGCCGGAACGTGTCCTGCACCATCTCGAACTCGTCGGCCAGGCCGCGGGGCCCGTCCGTGTCGGCGAGCGAGGCCAGGAAGGCGGGGGAGCCGTAGGCGGCCGTGACCGCGCGTGTGGCGTCCAGGTCGCCGGGCGCCACACCCCACTCCTCCTCGCGGCCGAAGACCTTCGCGGCGACGTCGGCCAGGGCGCCGGCGGCGAACGCGCACGCGATCGCGGCCTGGTCGTCGCCCTGCGCTCCGTAGGTCAGGAGGCTGCGCGAGGCCACGACGCCGGCGGTGGCGTGGGCCAGGTCGTAGGCCAGGACCTGGTTGTCGTCGATGCCGTGCTTGGCCAGCTGGGCGATGCCGCTGTCCAGGACGCCCTGGGCCGCGTCGAGGGCCGCGGCCACCGCGTCGAGGTCCGGCCGGGGGAGGTCTGCGCTCGTCATGGGCGCGAGGTTACCGGTCAGTAACTGCGGGCCTCCAAGCCGTCCCGGCGGCGTCGAGCACCTCGGTGCCGCCGACCGGCGCGGGCGGATGGTCGAGGTGCGCGACCAGCTCGCTGAACGGCATCGGCGGTGCCAGCGCGAAGCCCTGCGCCGCGTCGCAGCCGATCGCCCGCAGCGCGCCGACCACGGTCGGGTCCGCCACGCCCTCGGCGGTGACCGACAGGCCCAGGTGGTGGGCCACGTCCACGATCGAGCGCACGATCCGGTCGTCGCCGGCGAGGAGCTCGTCCACGAAGCGGCGGTCGATCTTGACCTCCTCGATCGGCAGGTCCCGGATCAGGGCGAGGGACGACGCGCCGCTGCCGAAGTCGTCGATGCTGAAGCGGATGCCGACGTCGTGGAGGCGCCGGATGACGTCAGCGCTCTGGCGGGGGTCGTCCATGAGCTGGCCCTCGGTCAGCTCCATCCAGAGGCTCCCGGGCACGAGCTCGCTGTCGTGGGAGAGGTCGCAGAGCCAGTCCACCCACACGGGGTCGTAGAGGTTGCGGGTGGAGAGGTTCACGCTGGCCGAGCTGAGGCCCCGGCCGGTCAGGGCCGCGAGCGCCTCGCAGGCCTTGACGGTGACCGTCTGGGTGATCGAGCGGATCGCGCCGGACACCTCGGCGAGCTCGATGAACTCGCTCGGGGCCAGCAGCCCGTGGCGTGGATGGCGCCACCGCACGAGCGCCTCCATGCCGAACGTGGACATCGTGCGGAGGTCGACCCGGGGCTGGAAGTGCACCTCGACCGCGTCGGTGAAGCCCGTCTCGCGCAGGTCGGCGAGCAGCTCCAGGCGCCGCACCGCGGCCACCTCCTGGGCCGGGCAGTACATCACGTGGCCGCCGCCGGCCTGCTTGGCGTCGTACATGGCGCCGTCGGCCCGGCGCATCAGGGTCTCGGCGTCGTTGCCGTGCTCGGGAGCGATCGCGATCCCGACGCTGGCGCTCACCTGCAGCCGGTACTGACCGACCTGCACCGGCTCCTCCGCCAGCTCGGTCAACCGTCGCGCCACCTCCTCGGCGCCGCCGGTCGTGGCGTCGGTGGTGAGGAGCACGGCGAACTCGTCGCCGCCCAGCCGGGCGATCGTGTCGCAGTTGCGCAGGCGGTTCGACATGCGCCGCGACAGCTCGCGCAGCAGGGCGTCGCCGTACTCGTGGCCCAGCGCGTCGTTCACGTCCTTGAACTGGTCGAGGTCGACCATGAGCAACGCGACCGGCGCGCCCGTGCGGTCGCCCTCGATCAGCGCCCGGGTCAGGCGCTCGTGCAGCAGCGCACGGTTCGGCAGACCGGTGAGGGCGTCGTGGGTCGCCTGGTGGCGGAACGCCTCGGCCATCCGGGCCCGCTTGGTCACGTCCTCCAAGGAGATGCCCACGCTCCGGTCCGGCAGCGGCACAGCCCGCATGGAGAACACCTCGTCCACGCCCTCGATCTGCACGAACGGCTCGTCGTGGGGGACGCCGTCGCGCACGACCGTCGCCATGTCGTCCAGGAACTCGTCGGTCACCGGGATGAGGTCGATGATGCGGTGGCCGATGGCGGCGTCGTCCAGGTCCGCGATCGCGTTCGCCGCCGGGTTGGCCGCCTGCAGCACGAAGCTCGACGGGTCGTCGGGGTCGGTCATGTTGATGACGACCAGGGCGATCGGGATGCCCTCCACGAAGTCCGTGTAGCGGCGCACCGACGACTCCGCCTCCCACCGGGCGGTCTCGTCGACGAGCACGCCCCGGCGCCGGGTCACGCGGCCGGTGGCGTCGACGGTGACGCGCACTCGGTTCTGGATGCGGCGCGTCCGACCCCACGCGTCGGTGACGCGGAAGTGCACCTCGACGTTCTCTCCCTGCGCGACCAGGCGCTGGCTCTCGACCACCACGTCCAGGTCGTCGGGGTGCACCCGGCTGTAGAAGAACGCGGTGTCGCGGATCTGGTCCAGGCCGTAGCCGAGCAGGTCGACGACGTGGTCGCTCAGGAACTCCGCGGGGCCCGTGGGGCCCCGGCCCTCCCAGACGGCGGCGTCGATGCCGTTGACCAGCTCGTCGTAGCGGTTCCGCTGCGACGTCAGCGTCCGGGAGACGTGGCCGTAGATGATCGTGGAGAACGTGCAGGTGACGACCCCGGCGATGAGGTAGGGGAGCCAGGCGTCGGGTTGGGTCCACCACCCGATCGCGAGCAGGGCCAGGCCGGCCGCCGGCAGCAGCCGCCACGTCGCCTTCGGTCCGAACCAGAAGACGTACAGGCCGGTGCTCGACACGAGCACCACCATCACCACCCCGTAGGCCTCGGGGACGAGCAGCGCCACGGTGCAGCCGACGGCGACGTCGCCGAGCGCCAGCAGCCACGGCACGGTGCCGCCGCGCTGGACCCGGCGGGTGAGGTACAGGTTCGACGCCGTCGCGAACAGCAGGATCGCCGCGCCGATCTGCAGGCGGTTGTCGCCGAACAGCGGCAGCACCATGACCGCGGCGCCGATCACCACCGACGCGACGGTGCGCCAACGCAGGATCTCGAGCTCGGCGCTCTGCTGCTCGACCCTGGCTGCGTCGTGCGCGTTCGAGGACGCGACGGTCGCCCCCGCGGCGGGCGCGGGTGGCGCCTTCCCGTCGGAGCCGTCGTGCGCGTCACGACTCATCGGCCTCGTCCCTTCCCGAACCCCGGCGCTTCCGGGGTCCCTGCCCTGACCCGCCCGCCTGGGCGGTCTGTGTGCTGGCGCTGTGCGACCGGTACGGGGGTGGCCGACACGGGTGTGCCCCGCCGTGCCGTGCCCCGTCCCGGTCGGTCGTCCTGACGTCGCGGTGCTCACTTGAAGCGCACGGTACACCACGCTCCGTGAGCTATTCGGAGGGTAGATCTCCCAGCACGCGAGGCAAGGATTGGCGACCCGGAGGGGCCGCGCGACCCACGTTTTCGGGCCGAACGGACCATTCGGGCGCACCCGCGGGCCCCTTCCCGACCCGCCACGGGTGGTGCCGGAGCCCGCCACGCAGCGTGGTGGGCACCGGCCCGGGCTCCGGCGGCCCCGTGCCGGCCGTGAGCCGGACCCGCCGTCGTTGTGACGGTCCGGCGCGGCTCCGTTACCGTCCGGAGCATGACCGTCCATGACCGCCCCTTCGGCCGCTACCTCGAGGACTTCGAGCCCGGCGACATCTACCGGCACTGGCCCGGCAAGACGATCACCGAGTACGACGACCACCTCTTCTGCATGATCACGATGAACCACCACCCGTTGCACACCAACGTGTGGTTCGCCGAGAACGAGACCGTCCACGGCCGCAACGTGGTCGTCGGCAACCTCGTGTACTCGATCGTGCTCGGCATGAGCGTGCCCGACGTGTCCGGCGCCGCGATCGCCAACCTGGAGATCGAGACGCTGCAGCACAAGAACCCGACCTTCCACGGCGACACGATCTACGCCGAGACCCGCGTGCTCGAGAAGCGCGAGTCGTCCAAGGGCGACCGCGGCATCGTCACCGTCGAGACCAAGGGCTTCAACCAGGACGGCGTCGAGGTCTGCTACTTCAAGCGCAAGGTCATGGTCTGGAAGCGCGACGCCGCGCCGGAGCGCAAGCGTCCGTACGCCGACGACGTCTGGGAGGGCTGAGGCCCTCCTGGCTCCGGCGGCTCCGCGCGCGAGCCTGGGGTCCGTGACCGTCAACCCGGTGGCCGCCGGCGGCTTCAGCTCCGCGGCGGCGACGTACGCCCGCATCCGACCGACGTACGCCCGTCCCGCGATCGGCGCGGTCAAGGAGCTGTGCCCGAGGGGCGGGCTCGTCCTGGACGTCGCCGCCGGGACGGGCATCCTCACGGGCCAGCTCGTGCGTGCGGGCCTGGCGCTGCGCGCGGTCGAGCCGCTCGACGCGATGGCGCGCCAGTTCCGGCTGGCGCTGCCGGACGTGCCCATCGAGCTCGGTGTGGCCGAGGCGCTCCCGGTGCGGGACCACAGCGTCGACGTGCTCACCGTCGGGCAGGGGTTCCACTGGTTCGACGCGGCGACGGCGCTGGGCGAGGCCGCGCGGGTGCTGCGCCCCGGCGGGGCGCTCGCGCTGCTCTGGAACGCCCGTGACGAGGCCACCCCGTGGGTCGGCGAGCTGACGCAGCTCGTCGAGGACCGCACCGGCGGGCGGCCCTACACCGACCACCGCGAGCGGCCCTGGTCCGAGGTCGTCGCCGAGGCCCGGGGCTTCAGCCCGCTCGAGGAGCGGCGCTTCCCCAACCCGGTGCCGACCACGATCGAGGGCGTCGTCGAACGCCTGCGCTCGACCAGCTTCGTGGCCGCGCTCGACGAGCCGGATCGCGAGTCGCTGATCGCCGAGGCGCGGGAGCTGCTGGCCGGCCATCCCGAGCTGACCGGCACGTTCGACTACCCGCACGAGACGATCCTGTACACGTGCCGAGCGCTCCCGACCTGACCGACGAGCAGGCCGACGTCCTGCGCGCCGGCCTCGCCGAGCTGCGCGACCTGCCGTGGCGTCGGACGCGGGATCCGTGGTCGGTCCTCGTGAGCGAGGTCATGCTCCAGCAGACGCAGGTCGCCAGGGTCGTCCCGCGATGGGCGCGCTTCCTGGAGCGCTGGCCGACGCCCGCCGCCTGCGCCGCCGCGCCACTCGGCGACGTGCTCACCGAGTGGCAGGGCCTCGGCTACCCGCGCCGGGCCCGCAACCTCTGGCTCACGGCGACGGCCTGCGTGGAGCAGCACGGCGGCCGTCTGCCCACCGAGCTCGACGCCCTGCTGGCGCTGCCGGGGATCGGGGCCTACACGGCTCGCGCCGTGCTCGCCTTCGCGCTCGAGGCGCCCGTCGGCGTGGTCGACACGAACATCGCCCG
>JAEXGP010000362.1 GCA_023450775.1 Actinomycetes bacterium
CCCCGGGAGCGCGGCCGACCGAGGCGGCTCGGCGACTGCTGCGCACCGCCCGACGCTCCTGCTCGTACGCGGCGTAGCCGCCGGGACGCCGACCGATCGACGCCGTCCCCGGGCCTTCGGCCACCAGGACGTCCGCGACCGTCCGCTCCAGGAACGCACGGTCGTGGCTCACCACCACGAACGCGCCCGGCCAGTCCTCCAGGAAGTCCTCGAGCTGGCGGAGCGTGTCCAGGTCCAGGTCGTTCGTCGGCTCGTCCAGGAAGAGCACGTTGGGCCGTTCCGCCAGGACGAGCAGGAGCTGCAGACGGCGCCGCTCGCCGCCGGAGAGGAGCCCGATCGGCGCCCACTGCGCGTCGCCGTCGAACCAGAACGCCTCGAGCAGCGCGGCGTCCGCCCAGTCCGCCTCCCGGTGACCGCCGGTCACCGCGTCGCGGACGCGCATGGACGGGTCGAGCTCGCGCCCGCGCTGGTCGTAGTAGCCGATCCGGGCCGTGGTGCCGACCTCGCGTCGCCCGGATGTCGGCTCCAGGCGTCCGGCCATGATGTCGAGCAGCGTCGACTTGCCGGCGCCGTTGGGGCCCACGATCCCCAGTCGCTCACGCGGGTCGAGCAGCAGGTCGAGGTCCTCGAACAGCGGCGGACCGTCGTCGAACCGGTGGCCCACGCCGTGCAGCTCGACCACGCGGTCGCCGAGCCGGGGCGTGCCGGCGTGCAGCGGGAGGTCGCCCGAGCGGGCCGCGGCCTGCGGGCGGCCCTCCACGATCCGGGTGGCGGCCTCGATCCGCGCCTTGGGCTTGGAGGTGCGAGCGGGCGCGCCTCGCCGCAGCCACGCGAGCTCCGAGCGGGCGAGGTTGCGTCGCTTGTCCTCCTCCCTCGCCGCCAGCTCCTCCCGCCGGGCCCTGCCCTCGAGGTAGGCGTCGTAGCCGCCGTGGTGCAGGTAGCCCCGGCCCCGGTCGAGCTCGAGCACGTCGGTGGTGATCCGGTCCAGGAAGTGACGGTCGTGGGTGACGAGCAGCAGGCCGCCGGTGTGCTCGGCGATCCGGTCCTCGAGCCAGGCGATCGCGTCGATGTCCAGGTGGTTGGTGGGTTCGTCGAGCACGAGCAGGTCGGCCGGCGTCACCAACGCCCGTGCGAGCGCGACCCGCTTGGCCTGCCCGCCCGAGAGCGAGCCGACCTCGGCGTCGAAGAGGTCGCCGATGCCGAGCCGGTCGGCCACCGACGCCGCCTCCCACCGTTCCGCGTCGTCGGTGCCGAACAGGTCGTCGCGCACGGTGGGGCCCTGCAGCGCGGGGTCCTGGCCGAGCACGGACACCCGCACGTCCCGGCCACGCCGGACCGTGCCGGCCTCGGGCTCGACCGTCCCGGCCAGGATGCCGAGCAGGGTGGACTTGCCGCAGCCGTTGAGCCCCACGACGCCCAGGCGGTCGCCGGTCGACAGCGTCAGCGACACGTCCTCGAAGAGGGGCCGCCCGGGGCGGCTCGCGGCGACGCCCTCGGCGTCGAGCAGGATCACGCGGCGTTCCTACCGGAGCCGGTCGGCGCCGCGCCAGACACGCCGGTGAGGCCGGGATGCCCCTGACGACGACGCTGCGGGTCAGGCCGGCGGCAGGCCCATGGCGGTCAGGCGGTTGACGAGCCAGTCGTCGAGCAGGCGTTCGGCCTGCGGCTCCACGAACGACACGTGGGCCAGGAACCCGAAGGTCTCCGGCCCGCTGTGGACGTTGTAGACCTGCGCGGCCCCTCGGCCGTCGGCGGGGATCGCGTCCGAGCCGGTGCGGGTGAAGGAGCCCTTCAGCGGCGAGATCTCGGGACCGACGAACGGCAGACCCGCGAGCGACATGAGCCGCTCCGTGGTCCAGTTGGGCACGACGGCGTCGCCCACCCCGTACTGCACGAACAGCGGGAACGAGCTGGTCCGGAGCCGCTCGACGAGGTTCGTGTTCTCGGCCGGGTCGAGGAGCATGGTCGCCACGCCCTCCAGCGCGGCGGCGTCGCCGGCCGACGCGCCCCACGGCACGACCCCGGCGAACAGCGGCCACAGCTGCGAGTGGTAGAGGATGTCGGCGATCCCGCTGCCCGGCACCTGCAGGAACGCGCCCTTCAGCTCGGGCAGTGCCGAGACCGACGCCGCACCGAGGACGCCCCCCATCGAGGTGCCCTGGTAGAGGATCCGCGTGGTGTCGAGATCGGGCCGGCCGTCGGGGGCCATCCAACCGTTCTCCCCCGTGCCGGCCACGTCGATGTCGCCCATGTGGTGGGTGAGCGCCTCGACGAGCGACACGGTGTCGATCTCGCCCTGCAACGGCATGGACACCAGGCGCCCGAGTCCGCCCGGGTTGGCGAGCTCGAGCAGGAACCCGCCCTCGTCGCCCTGACGGCTGCCGTGGTTGGGGACGTCGATGCCGATCGTCGCGATGCCCCGGCGGGCGTTGATCGCGGCCACGAACAGCAAGGTCTCCTTGGCGGCCGTGAGCCCGTGGCCGTAGATCGCCACCGGTGCGCCGTCGGGACCGGCGGGCGTGGCCGGGAGCACCATCATGAACTGCTCCCATGTGGGCGTGGGGCCGTGCTCGGGCCGGGCCCGGCCGTCGGCGTCACGGAAGTCCGACAGCGACACCTCGCCCTGCACGATCGCCGCTCCGCCGGGCGCGATGAGGGGAGCCACTGCGGTCAGGTTGCGCACGGGGTGGTCCGCCGCCCGGGCGGCGGCGACCATGGCGTCGAAGCGGCTGGTCGACGTCGCCAGGCTCCGGACCGTGAACCGCGTGGCGCCGAGGACCGAGGACCAGCGGTCGCCCTCCAGGCGGGCGAGCGCCTCGCGAGTGGTCGTGATGAACGTCCCGAGCCCGTCCATGCCCGCCGGCCGCACCGGGCGCCCGAACGGCGAGGTGATCCCGTCGGTGAGTCGGGCGACGTACGTGTGGCCGGGCTCCCACCGCACGGTGGGCCACGCCATGACGATCGTGTTCGGGGCGCCCTGGCGGATGGAGTCCACCGACAGCTCGACGCGGATCGACGCCGGGGCGCCGGTCTGCAGGTCGAAGACCTTCACGACGTCGCCGCCGTCCTCGGGCAGCGACGCAGCGTCGACCGGTCGGTCGACCTCGAAGATGACCGGCCCGACCGACGAGAAGCCGTCGGCACCGTCCTGGGCGTCGGCGATGCTCGCGCCCGGACCGAGCGCGGACTGCAGCCAGGCCGGGACGAGGTCGGGCGACAGCGCGACGCGACGACCGGTC
Organism: Actinomycetes bacterium; assembly: GCA_023450775.1. GTDB lineage: Bacteria > Actinomycetota > Acidimicrobiia > Acidimicrobiales > Microtrichaceae > Dermatobacter. Next base: position 3,240 of record JAEXGP010000362.1, read on the forward strand.
GAGGTGGACGGGTCGGCGACGGTCTGCTCGTCGCTCGGGTACGGCAGCGCGCACGAGTGGACCGCGGCGGCCGAGCACGGCGGAGGGGCCACCACGGCGGCCGGGGCCGGGGCGGGCGCAGCGGGCGGGCTCGGCGGTGGCGGGCTGCACCCGGCCACCAGTGCTGCGGTCACGACCGCGACGAACGCTCCCCCGATGCCTGTTCCCCCGCGCATGCCGGGAATATAGGGCGCTGATTCGCTGCGAGGCGAACCACGTCCCGACGCGACGCGCGGTCCGACGAGCGGCCCGCACGTGGACGTCAGACGGT
>JAEXGP010000082.1 GCA_023450775.1 Actinomycetes bacterium
GCCTTGGACGCCGGGTAGGCCGTGCCCTCGACGAGCTCGAGCGGCTCCAGGTGGAACACACCGGCGAGCAGGGTGATCGTCCGCTCGCCCGGAACGCTCCGGCCGGACTCCAGGTTCGACAGCGCCACCCGCGAAATCGCCACGCGTGCCGCCAGCTCGGCCTGCGTCATGCCGATCGCCGTGCGCAGACGCCCGATCCGGTCGCCCAGGCGCTCGGGGGCAGGGCGACCGCCGCCCGGAGCGGCAGGGCCCGTCGAGGAGGCGTCGGAGGTCGGAGGGTGGGAGGGCATGGGGTGGGGCGCCGAGAGCTCCTGGGTCGGGGACGGAGGTGCGACCGGCTCGGCCAGGAACCTGTCAACCCAGTATGCAGACCCTGCGGCGCACGCCAGCGTAGAACAGAGCCATGACCAAGCGTGCGCTCATCACCGGCATCACCGGCCAGGACGGCTCCTACCTGGCCGAGCTCCTGCTCGACGAGGGCTACGAGGTGATCGGCATGGTCCGCCGGTCCTCGACCGTCACCTTCGAGCGGATCGCCCACCTGCAGGACCGGATCGCCACCGTGCCGGGCGACCTCCTGGACCAGGCCAGCCTGATCGACCTGCTGCGCACGCACCGGCCGGACGAGGTCTACAACCTCGCCGCCCAGAGCTTCGTGCAGACGAGCTTCAGCCAGCCGGTGCTCACCGGCGACGTGACCGGCCTGGGCGTGACCCGCCTGCTCGACGCCATCCGGATCGTCGATCCCGACATCCGCTTCTACCAGGCGTCCAGCTCCGAGATGTTCGGCAAGGTCGTCGAGGTCCCGCAGTCGGAGACCACGCCCTTCTACCCCCGCTCCCCCTACGGCGTCGCCAAGCAGTACGGCCACTGGATCACGGTGAACTACCGGGAGAGCTACGACCTGCACGCGTCGAGCGGCATCCTCTTCAACCACGAGTCGCCGCGACGGGGACTGGAGTTCGTGACCAGGAAGATCTCGAACACCGTCGCCAAGATCAAGCTCGGCATGACGAACGAGCTCCGCCTGGGCAATCTCGAGGCCGAGCGCGACTGGGGCTTCGCCGGCGACTACGTGCGGGCCATGTGGCTGATGCTGCAGCAGGACTCCCCCGACGACTACGTGGTCGCCACGGGCGAGACCCACTCGGTGCGCCGGTTCTGCGAGGTCGCCTTCGGCCACGTCGACCTGGACTACGAGCAGTACGTCGTGATCGACGAGGCCTTCTACCGGCCCGCCGAGGTCGACCTGCTGATCGGCACGCCGGCCAAGGCCGAGAAGGTGCTGGGCTGGACGCCGACCGTGGGCTTCGAGGACCTGGTCACGATGATGGTCGACGCCGACCTCGACCTGTTGTCGGGTCGCCTGGGCTCGATCAGCTGATCCGGCCGGCCTTCTGTTGCGCGATCTACGGCCTCTGGGTCGTCGATCGCGCAACAGAACGCAGGACCCGTTCCGGGGCTGGCGGCGCCCGACGATAGGGTCCCGGCGATGACCCAGGTGGCAGTGCTGTGCGGCGGCGTGGGGGCGGCGCGGTTCCTGAGCGGCCTGATCGAGGCCCACGACCCAGAGATGGTCACCGGCATCGTCAACGTGGGCGACGACTCGGTCATCCACGGGCTGCACGTGAGCCCCGACCTGGACACGATCACCTACACGCTGGCGGGCGCGGTGAACCCCGAGACCGGGTGGGGGCTCGTGGGCGAGACGTGGCAGGCGATGGAGCAGGTGCGGGCGTACGCGTCGGCCAGCGGCGTGGCCGCGGACGACGAGGCGGCCGGGTGGTTCTCGTTGGGCGACCGCGCCCTGGGCACCCACCTGTACCGGACGTCGCGGCTGCGGGCCGGCGCCACGCTCACCGAGATCACCCGCGAGGTGACGCGCACGTGGGGGCTGCCGCTCGCGCTGCTGCCGGTCACCGACGATCCCGTCCGCACGTGGGTCACCACCGCGGACGGTCGCGAGCTGGCCTTTCAGGAGTACTTCGTCCGCGAGCACCACGAGGTGGCCGCCGCGTCGGTGCGCTACGACGGGATCGACGCCGCGCAACCGGCCCCCGACGCCATGGACGCGCTGCGGGCCGCCGACGCGATCGTCATCGCCCCGTCGAACCCGATCGTGTCGATCGAGCCCGTGCTCGGCGTGCCGGGCGTCCGCGAGGCGGTGATCGAGCGGCGCGACCGCACGGTCGCCGTCAGCCCGATCGTGGGCGGCGCGGCGCTCAAGGGACCGGCGGACCGGCTGATGCGCGAGCTGGGGTTGGAGCCGACCGTCGTGGGCGTGGCCCGCCGCTACGCGGAGGTCGCGGCCACGCTCGTGATCGACGAGGCCGACGCCGACCTGGCCGACGCCGTGGAGGCCGAGGGCGTCCGCTGCGTGGTCACGCCCACGATCATGAGCCGGCCGGGCGTGGGCGCGTCGCTCGCCCGCACCTGCCTCGCCGCCGCCACCGGCGCGGCCTGACCCCACGGAGGACGACGTGGACGGCATCGAGCTCATCCCGGTCCGCGGCCTGCCCGAGGTGACCCGCGGGGCCGACCTGGCGGGCATGATCTGCGACGCGGTCGACCTGCGCGACCACGACGCCGTGGTCGTGACCCAGAAGGTGGTGTCCAAGGCCGAGGGTGCCATGGCCCAGGTGGACCCCGACGACCCGCTGTCGCACAAGCCGCTCGTCGAGCGCGAGTCCGTGCGGATCCTCCGCCGGCGCGGCGACCTGATCATCTCCGAGACCCGGCACGGCTTCGTGTGCGCCAACGCCGGCATCGACCTGTCCAACGTCGAGCAGGGCTGGGCCGCGCTGCTGCCCGAGGACCCGGACCGCTCCGCCCGCCGGATCCGCGACGGCATTCGGGGTCGCACCGGCACCGACGTCGGCGTGATCGTGTCCGACACGTTCGGACGCACGTGGCGGCGCGGCGTGACCGACGTGGCGATCGGCTCGGCGGGCCTGGTGCCCGTCGTCGACCTGCGGGGCACGCAGGACGCCTACGGGCGCGAGCTGCAGGTCACCGAGGTCGCCGTCGTCGACGAGATCGCCGGCGCCGCGGAGCTGGTCATGGGCAAGTCCACCGGTGTGCCCGTGGCCGTCGTGCGCGGGCTCGGACCCGAGGTGTTCCTGCCGACCCGGGAGGACGGCACGCAGGACCGCCGCGGGGTGCTGACCGACGTGGTCCGCTCCCCCGCCGAGGACCTGTTCCGCTGACCGGTTCCGGTCCGCGACCCGAACTGGCTGTCAGGCCAGCGTGCCGCCGTCGACCTTCACGCACGTGCCGTTCACGTGCGCGGCGTCGTCGGAGGCCAGGAACGCGATCGTGCTGGCGACGGTCTCGGGACCGCGGTGCTCGTCGAGCGCGGTGATCCGGTTGATGAGCTTGATGTCGGCGCCCTCGGGCAGGCGGAACTCGTTCTGGATCGGCGTGAGGATCGAGCCGGGCGCCACGCTGTTGCAGCGGACGCCCTGCTTGCCGAACTCCACCGCCAGGCACTGCGTGAGCGCGTAGACGCCGCCCTTGGACGCCGAGTACGACACCGCCCAGGGGTGCCCGGCCAGCGAGGCGGTGGACGCCGTGTTGACGATGTTGCCGCCCGTGGCGAGCAGGTGGTCCATCACCTCGCGGCACACCAGGAACGTGCCGGTGAGGTTGACCGCGATGATCCGGTTCCAGTCCTCGAGCTTGGTGCGGCGCAGGTCCTCGAAGTGCAGGATGCCGGCGACGTTGACCGCCACGTCCAGCCGTCCGTGCTCCGCCACGGCGGACGACACCAGGTCCGCCACGCTGGCCTCGTCGGCCACGTTGGACACGGCCGAGAAGACCTTGGATCCCGCGTCGCGGCAGGTGGTCGCCGTCTCCTCCAGGCCCTCGGCGTTGATGTCCGACAGCGCGAGCGTGGCGCCCTCGGCGGCCAGCCGCTCGGCGGTCGCCCGCCCGATGCCCGAGGCGGCCCCGGTGATGAGCACGACCTTGTCGGTGAAGCGATCCACCCAGAACACCCCCTGGCGACCGCACCCGCCGTCGCGCTCCGCCGGCCGGAGCCGGGACCCGTCGACCTGACGGGCCGTCAGATCATAGGGCCGGCGGGGCGAACGCCCGGCGGCCGGTGCCGACGCGGCGGGACGGCACGCATGCCGGCCCGGCTCAGCGGTCCCGGAACCAGTCCAGGGTGGCGGCGGTGCCGGTGGCGAGGTCGGTGAACGGCTGCCAGCCGAGGTGCAGCTTGGCCCGGGTGGCGTCCAGGCAGGACCGCTGCAGCTCACCGATGCGGGCCGGCGCGTGGTGCGGCGGCGTGTCCACCCCGGCGTTCTTGGCCATCGTCGTGTAGAGGTCCAGCACCGAGGACTCGACGCCCGTGCCGATGTTGCACAGCAGGCCGCTGCCCCGCTCGGCCGCCCGGACGAACGCGTCGACCACGTCGTCGACGAACACGTAGTCCCGGGTCTGGGAGCCGTCGCCGAAGATCGTGCACTGCTCGCCGCCGAGCAGCCTGCCGGCGAAGATCGCCACCACACCGGCCTCGCCGTGCGGGTCCTGCCGGGGCCCGTACACGTTGGCGAGCGCGAGCGAGGTGTACTCCAGCTGGTGGAGCTCGCGGTAGGCGTACAGGTAGTCGGTCGCCACCTTCTTGGACACCCCGTAGGGCGCGACCGGGTGCTGCGGGTGCCCCTCGCCGACCGGCAGGTCGTCTGGGTCGACGTCGCCGTAGATCGTGCCGCCCGACGAGGCGAAGACCACCTTGCGAGCGCCGGCGCGGCGGGCGCCCTCGAGCACGTTGATCATGCCGAGCACGTTGATGCGGGCGTCCAGCGCCGGGTCCGAGACCGAGACGCGCACGTCGATCTGCGCGCCCAGGTGGAACACCACCTCGGGACGGCGGCGCTCGATCAGCTCGGACACCGCGGGGTCGCAGATGTCCATCTGGTGGAACGTGAACTCGTGGTCGAGGTCCGCCCGGGCGTCGGCCAGGTTGGCGAGCTTGCCGCTCGACAGGTTGTCCACCACGTCGACGGCGTGGCCCTCGGCCAGCAGCCGGTCGACCAGGTTCGACCCGATGAAGCCGGCCCCGCCGGTCACCAGTGCCCTCATGTCATCCCCCTCAGGTGGGCCATTCGGTGGGCGGCGGGAACCGCCCTCCGGACTCGACCGTGCCGGCCGGCACGTCCTCGTCGAAGCCCACGACCGTGAGGTCGGTGAGCTCGCAGCTCTCGCCGATCACCGAGCGGGCGCCGACGATCGAGCGGTGCACGGACGCACCGGCGGAGATGCGGGCGCCGGCCATGACGACGGAGTCGACGACGCGGGCGCCCGAGGCGACGATCACACCCGGCCCCACGGCGGAGCGCTTGACCATGGCGCCGGCGTCGATGCGGGCCGACTCGTGGATGGCGGGCTCGAACGAGCCGCGCAAGCCGTCGAGCAGGTCGAGGTGCGCCTGGAGGTAGGCCTCGGGCGTGCCGGCGTCGATCCAGTAGGACGCGGCCTGCAGTCCGAACAGACGACCCTGCTCCACCAACTCGGGGAAGATCTCGCGCTCGATCGAGCGGCGGGCGCCGGGCGGGACGAGGTCCAGCACCTCGGGCTCCAGCACGTACGTGCCGGCGTTGATCCAGTGGGTGGATGCGGTGCCGGGCTCGGGCTTCTCGATGAAGGCCTCCACGCGCCCGTCGGCGTCGAGCGGGACCACCCCGTACCGGGACGGGTCCTCGACCTCGGTCAGCGCGATCGTGGCCGCGCCGCCGGCCTGCTGGTGGTAGCGCCACAGCTCGCTGACGTCGAGGTCCGTGAGGACGTCGCCGTTGAGAGCCAGGAACGTGCTGTCGATGCCCGCCTCGCGGGCCGCGAACGCGATCGCCCCGCCCGTGTCGAGGGGCTCGGGCTCGACCGCGTAGCGCACGGGCACGCCCGCCACCTCGCCGTCGGGGAACTCCCGGAGGAAGACCTCGGGCTGGTAGCCGAGCGACAGCACGACCTCCTCCACGCCGAGGCCGCCGAGGTGCTCGACCACGCGCTGGAGCATGGTCACCGAGCCCATCGGCAGCATCTGCTTGGGGACGCTCAGCGTCAACGGACGGAGCCGGGTGCCGAAGCCCCCGACCAGGATCACGGCCTTCATGGGTCAGCCGGGCGTGGAGGTGGTGGTGTCGGCCGGGGCCGACGTGGTGGTCTCACCGGGTGCCGTCGTCGGCGTCTCGCCCGCGACGGTGGTCGACGTGGCGGTGTTCAGGCCGTCGTCGGGGGCCTGGCCCGGCTCGACGTCGGACGGATTGGCCAGCTCGCTGATCGACGGGGGCAGCGGCGGGGTGAAGCCCTTGGGGTTGAACGACAGCACGTAGGCGCCGCCGTCCTCGGTGAAGCGGGCCTCGGTGATCTCGGAGCCCCTCAGCTTCTCGGGCTCGGTCTGGTCGTTGGCCTGCGGCGGCCAGACGAACAGGGCGACCTCGGCCTTCTTGCCGTCGCACTCCTCGCCGTTCTTCTTGGACTCGCCGCCGAGCAGCGTGAAGCTGTCGTCGGTGACCTCGGCGCCGATCTGGTCGAAGAACGCCTGCATGGTGGCGTTGTCGCCCGACGCACCGGCACCGAACGGGTGGACGTGGATCAAGCCGTCCTGGTGGGTGTGGATGCCCAGGCGGTCGGCGCCGTCGTCGGCCGGCGGGTCCTGGTACTCGCCGCAGATGTTGATGCCGAACGCCTGGTGCCAGTGGTCGCGCGTGGTCGGCGCCTCGCTGGCGGTCGCCTGGCGGCTGTCGCGGGCCAGCACGACGAGCACCGTTCCCACCACCACGATGGCGACGATGAGCGCCGGATAGGCCAGGTTCCGGCGCTGCCCGGGGGCACGACTGACACCGGCCTGCTGGACGCGCCGGATCTTCTTCGAGGAGGAGGCCTTGCCCATACGGCCGTAGACGGTAGCGCCGGGAGGGCAGTCGGACCGAACCAGCCCCAGCGCCCCCTCAGCGAACGGTCGGACGGCCCGCCGCGGCGGCGCGCAGGCTCGTCAGCCGCGGGCTCGGCGGGCCAGCCGGTCGGTGCGCACCGACTCGAACAGCCGCTCGTAGGACGCCCCGACCGCCGCCGGCGACACCCAGCCCTCGACGAACTCGCGGCCCGACGCGCCCATCCGGTCGAGCGCGGACCGGTCCTCGAGCAGCCGGTCGAGGGCCTCGACGAAGGCGTCGGGGTCCTCGGGCGGCACGGACGTGCCGGCGCCGGCGCGCTCGATGGTGGTCGCCACCTCGGTGCCGGCGTCGACGCTCGCGAGCACCGGCCGGCCGGACGCGAGGATGGAGTACAGCTTGGACGGCACGCTCGAGCGGGCGAGTCCCGTCTTCAGCGGCACCAGGTGCAGATCCGCGGCGGCGAGCACCTCGGGCAGGCGCTCCCTCGGCTGCATGTCGACGAACCGCACGTTGTCCAGGCCGGCGGCCGACGCGATCAGCTCCTCGCGGGCCGAGCCGCCGCCGTTGACGACGAACACGACGTCGTCACGGCCGCGATCGCGGTAGCGGCGGGCGGCCTCGACGACCAGGTCGAGCGCCTGCGACAGCCCGACGTTGCCGGCGTACATCACCACGGTCCGACCGGCCAGGTCGTACTCGCGGCGGTAGGCGTTCTCGCGCTCCGACGGCCGGATGCGCTCGGTGTCCACGAAGTTCGGGATCACGTGCACCCGCTCGGGCCGGTGCGTGCCCAGCTTGCCGGCGACGTTGTCGCGCAGGTCCTCGCTCAGCACGGTGACCGCGTCGGCCCGCCGGTAGAGGAAGCGCTCCAGCCACGACGCGACCGCGATCACGCGACGGTCGGTGATGGCGCCCAGCTCGACCGCCACGTCGGGGAACACGTCCTGCACGTTGAACACGAACGGCGTGCCGCGGGGCACCGCCGCCAGCCAGCCCGCCACGCCGAGCGGCAGCGGCGGCGACATCACCATGACCACGTCGGGCCGGATGCGCGTGAGCGCGCCGCGCACCGCCGCCATGCCGGTGAACCCCGCGAAGGCGACGGCGCGGGCGGGGATGTTGGTCTTGTCGGTCGGGAACGGGTGCAGGCGCGTGATCCAGCCCCACGGGGTGGCCTCGGTGCGGACGGGACGGCCGGTCCAGCCCTCCTCCACCGCGTGGTGGCGGTACCAGGGCAGCGCGGTCACCACGTGCATCCGGTGGCCCCGGGCCGCGAGCGCCTCGACGATCGCGGTCATCACCTCGCCGGTGGGAGCGACGTCGGGTGCGTAGTGGGGGCAGAGGACGAGGATGTTCATCGGCGATGCTTCGGGCGGGTCGGTGCTTCGGGCGGGTCGGTGCTTCCGGCGTGTCGTGGGTCAGGCGGCGCCGGCGCGGCGGTAGGCGCCCAGCAGCGCCTCGGCGGTGCGGGCCGGCGTGAAGCGTGCCGCACGTTCGTACCCGGCCGCGATGCGCTCGGCCCGGGCCTCCGGCCCCTCGTCGACGACAGCTTCCATGGCTGCCGCCCACGCTGTCACATCCTCCGCCGGGACCAGGTCGTCGGGTCGGGCGACCTCGGGCAGCGAGCCGGCCGCCGCGGCGATCACCGGGACGCCGCGCACCATCGCCTCGAGCACGGGCAGGCCGAAGCCCTCGTAGCAGGACGGGACGGCCACCGCGGTGGTGGCCGCGAAGAGCGACTCGAGCTGCTCGATCGGCACGCGCCCGGTGCGCAGGACGCGCCCGTCGAGATCGGGTCGGCGGATGCGGGCCAGCACCTCGCCCTCGGCGGACGCGGCGCCGCCGGTCAGCACCAGCCGCAGCTCGGGCCGGTGCCGCGCCGCCAGCGCGAACGCGTCGAGCAGCACCAGGTGCTGCTTGTGGGGATAGGTGATCGCCGGGTACAGCAGGAACGGGTCGTCGCCGAGCCACGGCGGCAGCGGGAACGTCTCGCCGGCGGCCGGACGTCGGGGCGGCGCCACCCACCACGGCACCACCTCGACCTTGGAGGCGGGGACGCCGAGCAGATCGACCACCCGCTCGCGGGTGAACTCGCTGGGCACGCCGATCACGTCCGCGGCCCGGGCGGAGCGGCCCGCCATCAGGCGGATGTAGGCCCGCTTCGCGGCGCGGAAGTTGCGCGGCATGTCGAGCGGCTGCAGGTCGTGGACGGTCAGCACCGTGCGGCGCGGGTGGCGCAGCGGCAGGACGCCGCCCGCGTGGTGCACGACGTCCGCCCCGACCGAGCGGGTGGTGGACGGCAGCCAGGTCTGCTCCGCGAGGACACGACGCCGCTTGTCGCGACCGTCCTGGTCGAGCACGTGGAGCTCGAAGCGGGCCGCCAGGTCGGGGTGCGCCGCGGCGAACTGCTCGAGCACCGCGAGGTGGATCTCGACGTCCCGTTCCCCGCCGCCCGGTCCCCCGCCGGCGTCGAGCACGTCGGCGACGGCCCGGAGCGCGTCGGTCGTCGACTCCTCGCTGCCGCCGACGACGCCCGGCACCAGCCAGAGCAGGTTCACGAGCACGCGGGTCACCGGCGAGCCCCGATGACGTCGAGGTACACCCGCTCGTACGCCTCGGCCGTGCGCTCCCACGAGAACGCCTCGGCCCGCCGGGGCCCGGCCGCCCGCAGGCGCTCGGCCAGGTCCGGGTCGTCGAGCACGGACCGGATCGCGTCGGCGAGGAGGTCGGCGCGGCCCGGGGGGACGAGCACGGCGGCGTCGCCGGCGACGTCCTCCATGGACGTGCCGGCGGACGTGACGAGCGGGGTGCCGGCGGCCAGGGCCTCCAGGGCCGGCAGCCCGAAGCCCTCGGCCCACGACGGCAGGCAGCAGACGGCGGCGCCCGTGCGGAGCGCGAGCAGCTCGGGCGCGGACACGAACCCGGTGCGCACGACGGGACCCGGCACCGCGGCCAGGTGCTGCGCCGTCTCGGCACCCCAGCCCGCGGGTCCGGCGACCACCAGCGTCAGGTCGGGCCGTCCGATGCGGGCCATGGCGTCGGCCAGGACGGGCAGCCCCTTGCGCGGCTCGACCGTGCCCACGAACAGCACGTACGGTCCGCTCAGCCCGAACCGGCGACGGACCGCCTCGCCGCCGTCCGCGGGCGCCGTGAGGGGCCGGGCGGCCCACGGCACGACGTGGAGCCGGTCCTCGGCGAACCCGTGGGCCAGGCAGTCCCGGGCCACGGCGTCCGACGGGACGACGACCGCGTCGGCGCGGACCCGGATGCGCTGCAGCGCCGGCGCCATCAGCCGCACGCCTCGGCGGGTGAACCACTCGGGCCGGCTGAGCGGGAACAGGTCGTGCACGGTGGCGACGAGCGGGGCACCGGTTCGGGGCGGGCCCATGGGGACCGTGAGGTGCACCACTTCCACACCGCCGAGCTCGGGACCGGCGGCCGCCTCGACCGACGGCCGGCCGAGGCGGTCCCACGAGTCGTAGAGCACCTTGACCGGCAGCGGCAGCGCGACCAGCGGCACCGACGGAGGGAGCGACGGCGTCATCGCGGGCACCCCGCGGGCCCCCACGCCCACCAGGCGGAGGTCGGGCCGCTCTGCGAGCGACGTCAGCAGCTCCAGCACGGAGGTGGCCGTCCCGCCCGGGACGCGGTGCCACAGCTGGGTGAGCGTGACCGCCACCCGCGCTCCGGCGCCGGTGGGGCGCGGCGAGGTCGGGGCGTCGGGAGGCACGGCGTGCAGTCTCCCGCGCCGGCGGAGCGTCGCGGCGCACCTGCGGGCGGTGGCCGCCGCCGCGAGGTCGCGGGAGCGATGGCGTAGCTTGTGGGGCCGATGGCCGATGAACCGGTGAGCGAATTCTGGCGGGACCGGCACGTCCTGGTGACCGGCGGCAGGGGCTTCCTGGGCTCCGCCGTGGTCCGGGCGCTGCAGGCCCGGGGCGCCGGTCGGATCACGGCCCCGACGTCCGAGGACTACGACCTGCGGCGGCGCGAGGACGCGGACGCCATGATCGAGGAGCACCGGCCCGACCTGGTCGTGCACCTGGCGGCCAAGGTCGGCGGCATCGGCGCCAACATGGAGCGTCCGTCGGACCTCTACATGGACAACCTGCTGATGGGCACCTACGTGCTCGACGCCACCCTTCGGGCCGGCACGGCCAAGACCGTGATGATCGGGACGATCTGCTCGTACCCGAAGTTCACGCCGGTGCCGTTCAGCGAGGACTCGCTCTGGCACGGCTACCCCGAGGAGACCAACGCCCCCTACGGCGTGGCCAAGCTCGCCCAGCTGACCCAGCTGCAGGCCAACCGGGACCAGTACGGGCAGTCGGCGGTGTACCTGATGCCGACCAACCTCTACGGGCCCGGCGACAAGTTCAACCCCGCCGTCAGCCACGTGATCCCGGCGCTCATCAAGAAGTGCGTGGACGCCAAGGAGTCGGGCGCGGACCACATCGAGGTCTGGGGCACCGGCACCGCCTCGCGCGAGTTCCTGTACGTCGACGACGCCGCGGACGCCATCGTGCTGGCCTCGGAGCTCTACGACGAGGGCGACCCGGTCAACCTGGGCACCGACGAGGAGATGCCGATCCGGGATCTGGTCGGGATCATCACCGAGCTGGTCGGCTTCGAGGGCGAGGTCCGCTGGGACACGTCACGGCCCGACGGCCAGCCCCGACGACGCGTCGACCCCAGCCGGGCCAAGCGCTGCTTCGGCTTCGAGGCCGCCGTCCCGTTCCGCGAGGGCCTGCGCCGCACGATCGACTGGTACCTCGCCCACCGCAACGAGGCCGAGGCCCGCACCTCCTAGGCCCCCTGCTCCGAACTCGGGTCGCATCGCGCCCGTATCGGGTGCGAGACGTCCCGAGTTCCGGGGTCGGCGCACTCAGTGGCAGGCGGCGGCCTTCTCGGGGTCCGTCGGCACGATCCCGGGCGGGGCCGCATCGGCCGGCGCGCCCTCGAGGATCGTGGTGGTCGTGACCGTGTCCACCGTGGTGCCGGGCTCGGTGGTGGTCGTGACGTCCTCGTCGGCGGGCGGGGCGGTCGTGGCCAGCCCCGGGGGCAGCTGGTCGACCGGCAGGGCGTCGGGCCGGACCGTGGGGACGTCGTTGCCGACGTTCAGGACCACGCGGAAGCCGATGATGTCCTCGTCCTCGACGAGCTTGGGGATCGTGCCCAGGTGCCGGGCCAGGAGGACCGCGGCCTCCCGCCCGACCGGCCCGTAGGTGATCGTGGTGGCGCTCGACGCGCCGCGCACCTCGACCGGTTCTGCGTCGAAGCCGACCTGGTCGAGCTGGTCGGACACGGCGGCCAGCGCTGCGGCGTTCTTGGAGGAGCCGCGGACGTCGACGATCACGGTGTCGGGCTGCAGGGCGTCACCGCCGCTCGCCCAGAACGGCACCAGCCGGGGCAGGGCCTCGTCCCAGATCACGTCCTGGTAGGCCACGCCGTCCCGGGGCGCCGCCTCGGTGGGGACCTGCTCGGTGATCAGGTCGTCGGGGTTGAAGGACCGGAACTGGTTGATCAGGTCCAGGATCGTGCCCACGTTGAGCGTGTCGTCGAGCACCACGGCGTTCGACGCGGCGTCGATCATGCCGGTGGCCGTGCTCGGGTTGCGGATGCCCTGGTCCGACGCCCGGCGCATGGCCCGCTTGATGAAGTCCTGCTGTCGGCTGATCCGGCCCAGGTCACCGGTGCCGTCGGTCTTCCACTTCTTGCCGTCCTGGAACTCGAAGTGGCGGCTGCGCGCGTAGGCGAGCGACTGGGCGGGGTCGAGCATCTTGCAGCCCGGCGTGTCCACGTACAGGCCGGTCGTGCGGTCCCGCACCGGCGTCGTGAAGTAGACGGGCACGCCGCCGAGGACCTCGACCAGGTCCTTGAAGGCCGCGAAGTCGACCTCGACGTAGTTGTCGATCGAGATGCCGAAGTTGCGCTTGATCGTCTGGACGAGCGTCTTGGGGCCCTGCGGTCCGCCGATCGCGGCGTTGATGCGCTGCATGGACCCGCTCGGCAGCTCCACCCGGCTGTCCCTGGGGATCGACAGCAGCCGGGCCGTGCCGTCCTTGGGGTTCACCCGCAGGATCATGATGACGTCCGCCAGGTTCTCGCCCTCCAGGCGGCCCTTCACCACGGGGTCGGCCTTGTCGAGGCCCTTGTGCGAGTCGGTGCCGATGATGAGGATGTTGCGCGACTCCTCGACGTCGACCGGGGCCGACAGCGCGCCGCCGACGTCGACCACCGGCACCTGCTCCAGCGTGGTGCGGACCTTGGTGAGCGCACCGGCGACGGCCAGGCAGGCGACGACGAGCACGGCGTTGACGCCGATCAGGACGCGCTGCGGCCAGGTGCGTCGGCGACCCCCCGCGCCGCGTGCGCGGCCGTCCGCTCCCTCTGCCGTCCTGCGTGCCACGATCGATCGAACGTAGCAGCGGGCCACCCCCGCTCCGGAGCACCCCCTGGCCCGTCGCACGGGCGTTCTCAGGGAACGCATCGTGGCCCGCCGTAGGATCCGGCGATGGCCGCCACGCCGTGTCACGGCAACCGGGGACGACGACGGAGACCGTCGCCGTGAGCGCCGCCCGCGCCGCGGACGGTCCGCTCGCCGTCGTCGGCGGCCGGCTGTGCACCGGCCTGCTCGACGTCACCGACGACCTGGCCGCGCTGGACTCGACCGGGTTCTGGGCGGTGGTCCTGCCGTTCACCGGCGCGCCGGTGTGCGCCCGGTTCGCCGACGTGCGGCCCGCCACGCCCTGGCCGGGGCTGCCCTGGGCCGGGCCGGACCCGGCGTCGTGGACCACGAGCCTGGACCGTGACGCCTTCCGCGACGGGGTCGAGGCCATCAAGGAGCGGATCCGCGCCGGCGACGTGTACCAGGTCAACCTGACCCGCCGGCTCAGCGCACCGCTGCCCGCTCCCCCGCCGGGCGCCACCACTGACATCGCCGCGCTCGGCGCCGCGCTCGCGGTCGGCAACCCGGCGCCGTTCTCGGCCGTCGTCCGGCTGCCCGACCACAACGTGCACGTGGCGAGTGCGTCGCCCGAGCGGTTCCTGTCGCGCGACGGACGCGTGGTGCGCTCCTCACCCATCAAGGGGACGGCGACGACGGCCGAGCAGCTGCTGCCCAAGGACCGGGCCGAGAACGTGATGATCGTCGACCTCGTCCGCAACGACCTGGGCCGGGTCTGCGACTGGGGCTCGGTCCGCGTGCCGTCGCTGCTCGCGCTCGAGGAGCACCCGGGGCTCGTGCACCTGGTCAGCACGGTCGAGGGGCGGCTGCGCGACGGCTGCGGCTGGCCCGAGGTCGTCGACGCCACCTTCCCGCCCGGCTCGGTGACCGGCGCGCCCAAGCTGGCGGCGCTGTCGGTGATCGACGAGCTGGAGACCGCACCCCGCGGCGTGTACTGCGGCGCCGTCGGGTGGGTCGACGCCGACCGAGGCGTCGGTGACCTGAACGTGGCGATCCGGACCTTCTGGATCGAGGACGACCACCTCCACCTGGGCACGGGCGGGGGCATCACGATCGACTCCGATCCTGACGGAGAGTGGGAGGAGACCGAGTTGAAGGCGCGCAACCTGCTCCGCGTGGCGGCCGGCACGGAGGCGGTCCGATGACCGCGGCGGACCCGGCCCGGACGGTGCTCTGGATCGACGGCGGACCGGCCGACCCCGCCACGGCGTCGATCCCGTGGTCGGACCACGGGCTGACCGTGGGCGACGGGGCGTTCGAGACCATCGAGCTGCGCGACGGCGAGCCGTTCGCGCTGACGCGGCACCTGGAGCGACTGGCGCGCAGCTGCGAGCTGCTGCGCTTCGCTCCCCCGCCGAGCGAGGACCTCCGACGAGCGGTCGCCGCGGTGGCCGGCGAGTGGGGCGACGAGCCCGGTCGCCTGCGCGTCACGGTCACCACCGGCGCGGGCCCGATGGGCTCGGACCGCGGCGGTGCGCCGCTCACGCTGATCGTGTCCGCCACGGCCCTCACCCTCCAGACCGAGCCGACCGCCGTGCTCACCGTGCCGTTAACGCGCAACGAGCGCGGCGCGCTCGCCGGCGTGAAGTCGACCTCCTATGCCGAGAACGTGGTGGCGTTGAAGATGGCGAAGGAGCAGGGCTGCTCCGAGGCGATCTTCGCCAACACCGCCGGGCACCTCTGCGAAGGCACCGGATCGAACGTCGTCGTCGCGCTCGACGGCCGGCTCGTCACGCCGCCGCTGTCGAGCGGCTGCCTGGCCGGCGTGACCCGATCGCTGCTGCTCGAGGCGCTCGCCGAGCGGGGCACGCCGGTGGTCGAGGCCGACGTGCCGATCGAGCGCTGGCCGGGCGTGGACGAGGCGTTCCTGGTGTCGACCACGCGCCACGTGCAGCCGATCTCCCACGTGGACGGCCGGGCGCTGCCCAGCTGCCCGGGGGTGCTCACGCTGGCGGCGGCCGAGGCCTGGGCGGCGCTGCGGGAGGGACCGTCCGACCCCTGAATCGCCGCCCGCTGAGCCGCGGGCGCCTCCGATCCAGGCGCTCAGCCCGTCGGTCGCAGGTGCACGACGTCGCCGACCGTCACGGTCCGGGTCGAGCCGTCGTCGGCCTCGACCACCAGCGCGCCCGAGGCGTCGACGTCCACCGCCGTGCCGGTCAGCAGTCCCTGGCCGGTGCCGGCCTCGAGCTCCACCCGCACCCGCCGCCCGATGGTCGCCGACCGTGATCGATAGGCGTCGAGGAGCTGGTCGGTCGTCGGCTCCGACCGGTCGAGCAGACCGAGCCACCGACTGTCGAGCGACACCAGCAGGTCGGTGACCACGACCTCGGTCTCCACGTCGCCGCCGAGCAGGATGTCGAGCGACGTGGCCGTCGCCTCGAGCTCGGGCGGCATCCGCCCCCAGTTGAGGTTGAGCCCCAGCCCGACGACCAGGCACGGACCCATCTCACCCAGGTCCGGGTGCAGCTCGGCCAGGATCCCGCCCACCTTCAGGTCTGCGCCGTCGGCGCCGACGCCCGGTGCGACCAGGTCGTTCGGCCACTTCACACGGAGGTCAGGGGCGGCGTCCACGGCGGCGAGCGCGACCGCGGCGTTGACGAGCGGCCACCGCTCGGCGTCGATGTCGCCCACCGGGATGCCGACCGTCATCAGCAGCGACGCACCCGGTGGCGCCTCCCAGGTGCGGTCGCGACGGCCCCGGCCCGCGGTCTGGTGACCAGCGACGAGCACGACCGGACGACGGTCCTGCGACGGGTCCTGCGAGGCCAGGATCGACGCCACATCGGCGTTCGTCGAACCGGTCTCCTCCACCCACCTCAGGTCCGCGAAGCGGGTCCCGGCGAGCGCTGCTTTGGCGCGTGCGAACGGCATCGGGCGAAGATAGGTCGTGTTTTCAAAGGTGCTGATCGCAAACCGAGGTGAGATCGCGGTCCGGGTCATCCGGGCGTGTCGCGAGATGGGGATCACCACGGTGGCCGTGTACTCCGACCTCGACCGGGACGCGCTGCACGTGCGCCTGGCGGACGAGGCCTACGCGCTGGGGGGCCAGACCGCCGCCGAGAGCTACATCGACGCCGACAAGGTGCTCGACGTGATCGAGCGCTCCGGCGCCGAGGCGGTCCACCCCGGGTACGGCTTCTTCTCCGAGAACAGCGACTTCGCGCAGCGGATCACGGACCTCGGCGTGACCTTCATCGGGCCGCCGCCCTCGGCCATCGACGTGATGGGCGACAAGATCTCGGCCCGCCTGGCGGCCGAGAAGGTGGGCGTGCACGGCGTGCCCGGCACCACCGACATCATCACGGACCCACAGCAGGTCAAGGACTTCGGCGCCGAGTACGGCTACCCGATCGCCATCAAGGCCGCCTACGGCGGTGGCGGCCGCGGCATGAAGGTCGTCGCCTCCGAGGACGAGGTCGTCGCCGCACTCGAGTCGGCGCAGCGTGAGGCGCTCGCCTACTTCGGCCGGGACGAGTGCTACATGGAGCGCTACCTGACCGGGCCCCGCCACGTCGAGGTCCAGGTCCTCTGCGACGCCCACGGCAACGCCGTCTACCTGGGCACCCGTGACTGCTCGGCCCAACGCCGTCACCAGAAGCTGATCGAGGAGGCGCCGGCCGCCGGCATCCCCGACCGCATCATCGCCGAGATGGGCGAGGCCGCCGTCGCCGTGGCCAAGGGCTGCGACTACGTCAACGCCGGCACGGTCGAGTTCCTCTACCAGGACGAGAGCTTCTACTACCTGGAGATGAACACCCGCCTCCAGGTGGAGCACCCGGTCACCGAGATGGTGACCGGCAAGGACCTCGTCGAGCTGCAGCTGCGGGTCGCGGCCGGCGAGCCGCTGCCGTTCACCCAGGACGACATCGTGATCGACGGCCATGCGATCGAGACGCGGATCAACGCCGAGCTCGTCGCCGAGGGCAAGTTCCTCCCCTCCCCCGGCCCGATCACCAAGCTGCGCGTCGCCTCCGGCTACGGCACGCGGTGGGACGGCGGGTACGAGGAGGGCGACGAGATCTCCCAGTACTACGACAACCTCACCGGCAAGCTCTGCGTGTGGGGCCGCAACCGCGAGATCGCGATCGCGCGCATGATCCGGGCGCTCGAGGAGACCGAGATCGAGGGCGTGGCCACGACCATCCCCGCGGACCTCGCCATCCTGCGCCATCCCGACTTCCAGGCGCTCACGCACTCGACCAAGTGGGTCGAGGACACCTTGGACCTGACCGGGGTCGGCGCGGTCCCCGCGGCCGGCGGCGAGTCGGAGGCCGAGCCGAAGGTGCGCCGCGACGTCGACGTGGAGGTCAACGGCAAGAAGTTCGCCGTGGCGCTCTACGTGCCCGAGTCGCAGCTCGCCCCGGTGTCGGGCGGCCCCGCCGCCAAGCCCCGACCGAAGCGCGGCGGCGCCTCGGGCGGCGGCGCCAGCACCGCGGGCAGCGGCAAGATCGCCGTCCCCATGCAGGGCACGATCGTGAAGGTCAACGTCGAGGTCGGCCAGTCGGTCTCGGCGGGCGACGCCGTCGTGGTCCTCGAGGCCATGAAGATGGAGAACAACGTCGCCGCCGACATCGACGGCACGATCGCCGCCGTCAACGTGGAACCGGGCCAGTCGGTCGCCGCCGGCGAGATCGTCGTCGTCATCGAGGCCGCCGAGGGCTGAGCCCGCCGGTCTCCGGGCCGCTCCCCGGGCGGCGTCAGACACGCCGGTAGCCTGGCCGGCCGGAGGACGCGAGGCGACATGAGCACGATTGCGGTCATCGGGACCGGCTACGTCGGACTGGCCACCGGTGTGGGCCTGGCCCATCTCGGCCACGACGTGGTGTGCGCCGACATCGACGCCGACAAGGTCGCCCGCCTCCAGCGGGGCGACGTGCCCATCCACGAGGACGGCATGGCCGAGCTGGTCGCCGCGCTCGTCGCCGCCGGTCACCTCCGCTTCGTGCACGGCGCAGCATCCGCGGTGCCGGGCCGGGAGTTCGTCTTCCTCGCGGTGCCCACGCCCCAGGACGGCGACGGGTCCGCCGACATGCGCCACGTGATCGCCGCCGCGACCGAGATCGGACCCCGGCTCGAGCCCGGGGCGGTGGTCATCAACAAGTCGACCGTCCCCGTCGGCTCCTCGACAGTGGTCGCCGACGCGATCGGGCGCGACGACGTGTCGGTGGCGAGCAACCCGGAGTTCCTCCGGGAGGGCACGGCGCTGCACGACGTGCAGCACCCCGCCCGCATCGTGGTCGGCGCGGACGGCCCCGACGTGGCCAAGCGGGTGGCGGCGCTCTACGACGGCATCGACGCGCCGCTGGTGCTCACGGACGCAGCGTCGGCCGAGATGGTCAAGTACGCGTCGAACACGTTCCTGGCGATGAAGCTGAGCTTCGTGAACTCCGTCGCCGCGCTGTGCGAGGCGACGGGCGCGGATGTGGTCGACGTGCTCGAGGGCATGGGCCACGACCCGAGGATCGGGTCCGAGTACCTCCGGCCGGGACCGGGCTGGGGCGGCAGCTGCTTCCCCAAGGACACCCGGGCCATGGTGCGGATCGCGGACGACCACGACTTCGACTTCGTGCTCCTGCGCCGGCTGCTCGAGCAGAACGACGAGCAGTTCGAGCGAGTGGTCGCCAAGGTGCGCCGGGCGGTCGGCGGCGACCTGCGCGGGACGACGATCGCCCTGCTGGGCCTGGCGTTCAAGGCCGGCACGGACGACACGCGGGACTCCCCCGCGCTCGCGATCCTCCAGCGCCTGCTCGCTGCCGGCGCCTCGGTGGTCGCGTACGACCCGGTCGCCCGGGCCGATGCGCCGGGCCTGGTGCTGGCCGCCGACCCGTACGAGGCGTGCGACGGCGCCGATGCGGTCGTGGTGCTCACCGAGTGGCCGGAGTTCGCAGCGCTCGACCTCGACGAGGTGGCGGCCCGGCTGCGCCGCCCGGCGATGGTCGACGGACGCAACATGTTCGACCCGGCTGCGGCGCGCGCCGCCGGACTCGACTACCAGGGCCTCGGGCGGGCCTAGGCGCCCTTCCGCCGCTGCCGACGACCGCCCCGCTCGGACGGAAGCGCCGACCAGGCCGAGAGCAGCGGGGCGACGACCGCGGCGGGTCGGAAGCGATCCGCCAGCTCGCGACGTGCGGACCCGGCGACGTCGCCGGCTGCGATCACCTCGTCCGCCACCCCCCGGATCTCGTCCGCGAGCGCGGCGGCGTCACCGGCGGGGACGAACCGGGCGGCGTCGCCGAGCGCGCGGCGTTGCGGCGGCGTGTCGGACGTGATCACCACGGTGCCGGCGGCGAGCCCCTGGTACACCTTGGTGGGCACCACCCGCAGCGCCTTGGGCGTCGTGCCGAAGATGCCGAGCGTGACATGGTGGGCGGCGACCACCGACGGCAGCTCCGACGAGTCGACCCAGTCGATCCAGCGCACGCGGGCGTCCGCCCCGGCCGTCGCCCTGGTCGCGTCCAGGTCCTGACCGGTCCCGATCAGGGTGAAGCGGAGGCGGTCGTCGTCGGCGAGCGCAGCGATCGCGCGTCCGATCACCGGGGCCCCGTGCAACGGGGTGAAGAGGCCCACGAAGCACACGTCGACGGGTGGCGGAGCCGGCGACGCGGGCTGGTCGAACCACTCGTCGCTCGCTCCGACCGCGACCACGACCGCCTTCGATGCGGACGCGTCGTCCAGCGTGCGGCGCTGCTCCTCCGTGTCGACGATGACGATGTCCGCCCGACGGAGCGCGGCCCGGTCGATCAGCTCGAGGACGCGGGCCTTCAGGCCGGTGGCCACGCCCCGGTCGCGGGAGGTGTCGGCGAGGCCCACCAGGTGGTCCAGCGCGATCGGGGTCCGCGGCCAGAGGAGCCGGGCGAGGTGGACGTCGAAGTGCCCGAGGTAACCCACCACGACGAGGTCGGGCCGGACCGATGACGCGCGGGCACGACGCCACAGGGGCACCCAGGACCGCACGACGGCGAACGCCAGCCGCAGCGCGCCCCGGAGCGACTGCGCCGCGTCGATCTTGTCCGCCGTCGACATCCCGAGCGGCACGTTGACCTCGGTGACCGCCTCGGTCGCGGCCAGTCCGTCACGGAGCACCGCCACCCTCGGGTGCAGCGTCGCGTCGTACGAGCCGAAGCACACGACCCGGCGGCGATCACTCACCGGCGGCGCCCGTTCCGGTGTTCGGCACGACCTCAGCGCCTGCGGACTCGGCGTCGTCGCGCTCCCAGCGTCGCACCGAGCGGAGCAGCGGCACGGCGCCCGCCGCCACGGCCAGGAGCACGTCGAGCACGAGGAGCACGAACCGCGAGACGAGCGCGACGGTGAGCGCACCCTGGTCCCCCACCACCACACCGATGGTCAGCACGAGCATGGCCTCGCGCACGCCGGCGCCGCCCGGCACCGGCACGGCCACGAGCCCGGCGACGTACGACAGGGAGAACCCGGCCACCACGACCGCCAGGTCCCCGGGCGACGCGCCCAATGGTCGGGCGATCGACCACGCGTGCAGTCCGAACGCGAACCACATCGCGACGCACAGACCGACCGCAGCCCACTTGTGGCTCGTCGTCGGATGCTCGATGGTGACGTTCCGACCCGTGCGGTCGGCCGCAGCGCCGACGAGTCGCAGCAGCCCCCTGGGGTGGAGGATCGCGGCGAGCAACAGGGCGGAGCCGACGGCGATGCCGACGACGGACCACAGGGCGGAGGCCGACGAGTTGCCGACCAACCCCACCAGCCCGACGAGCCCGATCAATCCGCCGACGCAGACGCTGACGGCGAGCGCGTAGCCGTAGGCAGCGACGATCGTGCTGCGCCGGATCCCGTGACGCGCCCCCAGGTGGCTCTGGATCACGGCAGGCCACACGGAGCCCGGCACGTACTTGCCGAGCTGCCCGGTGAAGTACATGGACCGGGAGTCGTGGCCGTGCAGGTGACCCCCCATCCCGGTGAGCACCGTCGCCGTCACCGCCCATGCCCCGACGAGCGCGACGACACCCCAGAACACCGTCATGATCCAGTCGAACGCCGTGAGCGTGCGCAGGTCGTCGCGCACCGCGGACCAGTTGCGAACCAGCGCCAGCACCAGGAATGCGCCGACGACGACCAGCACGACCGTTCCCACCACGGTGCGCCATCGTGAGCGTCGGCGGCCCGTCGTCGCCGCTGCGTCGGTCACCGTCGCAGGTTACTGGAGCCCCCGACGCACCCTCGGCGTCGCGGCGGTTCGACCTCTGTGCGCGAAGCTGCAGCGGTGACGTCGCCGCCGCCTGAACGCTCCGCCGACACGACGGAGCGGATGCACCCCGACTTCGCCCTGTCCAATCGATCCGACGCGTTCATCTACGCGTGCCATCTCGCCACCTACGACTACGCGAGCTCGTACGTGAAGGACCGTCGGGTGCTCGACTTCGGCTGCGGGACCGGGTACGGCACGTACCGCCTCGCTCCCCTCTGCAGGAGCATCGTCGGCGTCGACATCAGCGGCGAGGCGGTCGATCAGGCCGCGGCGACCTACCGGGCGGCGAACCTGTCGTTCGAGCGGATCGATCCGGTCGAGGAGCGAGCGCTGCGCTTCGACGACGGCTCGTTCGACGTCGTGCTGTCGTTCCAGGTGTTCGAGCACCTCGCCCGCCCCGACGCCTATCTGGCGGAGGTCCAGCGGGTGCTCTCCCCCGGCGGCACGTTCATCTGCGTCACGCCCGAACGCTCGCCGCGCCTGTTCCGGGGCCAGCGGCCGTGGAACGTCTTCCACCTGCGCGAGTACACCAAGGACGAGATGCACGGTTGGCTCGCCGGCAGGTTCACCAACGTGCGGGTCGCCGGCATGACCGCCCGATCGGACCTGCTCGAGGGCGAGATGCGGCGGGTCCGCCGGCTCCGGCTCATGACGTACCCGTTCACGTTCCCCGGTGCCCCGGAGCGGTGGAGGACCGCCGGCCTGAACCGGCTGAAGCGGCTCCGTGGCGGACGGGACGCAGCGGTCGAGGTCCACGACGCGCCGACGGCGCTGAGCGACTGGGGCTTCGACGAGACCGATGTCGAGGTCTTCACCGATGCGCTGCCCAGCCTGAACGTCGTCGCCGTCGGCAACAAGGCCTGATCCGGCGAGCAGCGCGACGGCGGCAGGCGGTCAGCGGCCCGATCCGACCTCGGGCCCCGAGCGGTGCGACGGCGCCGCGTCGAGCTCCTGGCGGCGTGCCATCACGCGGACATCCGCGATCATGCGGCGGTTCGCGGAGAGCAGGTCCGCGATCACGCCGAGCAGCCAGATCTGCGTCGCCAGCAGGAGCATCACCGCGGCACCGACGAGGCTGGGGAGCCGAGTGGCGGGCTGCCCGGCGACCTGGAGCCAGAACCAGCGCCCCACGAGCGCGAGGCCGAGCAGGAACGGCACGATCCCCAGGTAGAAGAAGAACCGCATCGGCTTGTAGAGGGCGAACGACCGCACGATCGTGGTCGCCGAGCGCCAGATGTAGCGGGGGATGCTCTTGACGAGTCGGGACTCCCGCGTCTTGGGGTTGACGCGGATGTCCACGTGGGCGACCCGCATCCGCTCCCAGCCGGCCTGCACGATCGTCTCCATGGTGTACGAGTAGCGACCGAAGACCTGGGTGCGGAGCGCAGCCTCCCGGCTGAACGCACGGAACCCGGACGCTGCGTCGCGGACCTCCGTACCGGAGAAGCGCCGCACCACCGCGCTGCCGAGACGCTGCAGCCGCTTCTTCATGGGCGAGAAGTCGTCCACCGCCTCGATCGGCCGCTCGCCGATGACGAGATCCGCCTCGCCGGCCGCCACCGGGGCGACGAGCGCCTCGATGCAGGAGCCGTCGTACTGGTTGTCGGCGTCGGTGTTGACGACGGCGTCGGCCCCCAGGCGCAGCGCGGTGTCGAGGCCGGTTAGGAAGGCGTTGGCGAGACCTCGGTTCTCGGTCAGCCGCACCACGTGGTCGGCACCGTGCTCACGGGCCACCTCGGCCGTCCGGTCCGCGCTGCCGTCGTCGATGACCAGCCACTCGACGACGTCGTACCCGTGGACCTCGCGTGGGAGGTCCGCCAGCGTTGCCGGGAGCTGGTCCTCCTCGTTGAAGCACGGGATCTGGATGATCAGCTTGCGGATCGGCGACCCGTGCTGAGCGACCGGCGCCTCGTCCACCACCGCCGACACTGTACCGACCTGCCTCTGGGGGCCTGAACCCGCACGGAGCCGGTTCACCCCGTCGGGGCGGACACGTCGAGGACCGAGAAGCCGATCGTCCGCGGCAGGTAGAACCGCTCGTCGCCGACCATGTACCGGGTGGGTGGGCCCGTGAGCGTCCGGAGGTGCTCCCGCTCGGACGTCGACGGGTCGACCGTCCGGATCGAGCCGAGGCCGGCGTCCACGTACGGCTGCAGCGGTTCGTCGGTGAACGAGACGAGCACCAACCGGCCGCCGCGGTCGGCGACGTGGGCCGCGGCGTCGGCGACCCAGGCCGGGTCTGCCACCCCCGGCTCGGGGGACGCGACGGTCACTCCGCAGATGCTGCGGAGTGCCGGTCCGAGCACTCCCGATTCCTGCGCGCCAACGGCCAGCACGACGGCATCCGGATCGAGGGTGTCGCAGAGCCGCCCCACGGTGTCGACGACACCTCGCTGCTCGGCGAGGAGCGCGAGCGGCCGCGTGGCGACCACCGTCGGCACCAGGAACGCGACGCAGGCGACGGCGACGACCGCCCCACCGATCGGTCGGCGGTCGGCGGCGTCGAGGCGGTCGAGCACCCAACTCACGGCGGCTGCCGCCGCGAGCACCAGGATGGTGAGCACGACGGGGACCATCCGTCGGGTGGCCCAGAGCTGGTCCGGCACGATGTTCGGGGCGACCAGGTAGACGAACCCGCCGGTCCCGAAGCACGCCAGGATCACCGCCCCGGCGATCGACGAACGACCGCGCACCAGCCGAGCGGTCAGCAGCCCGAGTCCCACGACTCCGAGGGCCACGACGGGGACGCCGACGTACCAGGTCAGCTGGCGGACCGAGAGCTCGGAGTAGATCCGATGGAGGTCCACCGCCTCGCCCTCGCGCCGCTGGACCTCGGCGATCACGCCCCAGATCTCGCCGGACACCGTCTGCGGCGACAGGTGCGGCCGGACGAACCACAGCGCCGCCAGGGCGGCGACCACCAGGAGACCGGACGCGGTCGAGATCGGACCTCGCCCGGCGACGAGGCGGGAACGCAGCGGGCCGACCCGCGACCACAGCGCCACGATCAGCGGGCACACGAGCAGGGCGACGACGAACAGGCCCATGCTGAGCGCGGCCTGCGCGCCGATGATCGAGCGGTACTCCCCGGCCTTGAACAGGAAGTCGAACGTCCCGATGACGACCGGGAGCGCGGCGCCGAGGCCCACGAACCCGAGCACGGCGAGGGCCCGGTCCCCCTGTCCGCTGCTGCGCCGGGCCATGCAGGCGAGCACCAGCAGCGGCGCGAGCGCCGCCAGGTAGAGGAACGACTCGACACGGACGGTGACGGTCGCACCGAACCAGGCGCCCAGCAGGACCGCGCCCGTCCGGTGGGGATCGGACCACCACCGCGACGAACGGGCGGGTGCGTCGGGCGACGGGTCGTCCGCCGACCGGACCTCGGCCGGGGCGAGCGTCCACCAACGCTGGGCGAGCACGGCGCCGGCCCACAGGAGGAGGAGCAGGAACGGTTCGGAGTAGAGGTCCCGCACCAGCACGACGAACGGGAGGCACGCCCCGATGGTCACGGGCACGAGCAGCGAGAGCAGCGGACGCCGGGTGACGTGCGCCGTGACCGAGTACAGGGCGAGCAGCCCGAGTGCACCGACCAGCGCACCGGTCCGGAACAGCGCCCGCTCACCGGCGACGTCATGGACGAGCGCGGCCACGGAGCTGGTGAAGTGGTTGAACTGGAACTGGAGCCCGCCGTCGTCCTCGTACACGGCCGCACTCTCGAACGTCAGCCCGTCGACGCCCTCGAGCGCTCCCCTCGGGTCGTGGTCCTCGATCGATCCCGACCGGCTCAGCCACAGCGCGGTCGTCACGTAGGACCCGGGGTCGCGGTCGACGAGGACGTGCTGCGACGGCTCGTACGACGACCACAGCAGCGAGGCCACCGCTACGGCCACGGCGGCGATGGCGCCCACGGTGGCCGCCCGGGACCGACCCCCGCCGCTCGGCACGACGCCCAGGACGACCCATGCGCCCGCTGCGACCACCGGGAGGCTGAGGACGATCGCGACGACCGGCCGGTACCACCCGAACATGCCCAGGGTGAGCACGACCAGGCCGCAGCCCAGCACGGCCCAGGCCGCGATCAGCAGGAGTCGGTCGAACCAGGCGGGGACGACCGCTTCGACCGCCCGAGTCCCACGGCGGACCCGCGGCGCGGCGCCCTGTCGCTCCCCGGTCGCGTCAGCCGGCGAGGGTGAAGGCATACAGGTTGTTGAGGCCCAGCTGGAACCTTCGGTCGACGACCATGTCGAAGCCCTGCTGCTGGAACAGCGGCGGCAGGTCGGCGGGCTCGAAGCCGTAGTGCTGCTCGGTCTCCATGCCGTCGAGGATCC
>JAEXGP010000152.1 GCA_023450775.1 Actinomycetes bacterium
GACGTGACCGCCGCGCGACAGCGCTTCGGCGTCCGCGGCGACGCCGAGGCCGTCCGGGAGCGGATCGCGACCGACCTGGGCGTGGCGCTGGCGCTGCTGTCCGCCTCGCCCGCGACCGACGCGGAGACCGACGGGTCCGCCGAGACGACCACGACGACGGTCCCGTCGGGCGACGCGACCGTCGTCCCCACCCCGACCGACGCCACCCAGGCCCGGGCGTACATCGCGGCGCTGTCCGACCTGGGCATGTTGACCGTCGCCGACACCGACAGCGGCGGCGAGAACCGGTTCCCGCAGGGCAGCGGGTTCCGCTACGTGCTGATCGCGGGCGCCGACGAGGACGGCGACGCCGTCATCGTGCCGCTGGCGAACGCCGAGGCCGACCGGGCGCCCCGGACGATGACCGTCGCGGAGGCCCGGGTGCCGCGCCCGACCGGCGAGGCGACGACCACGACGGCGGACCAGCCGGCGCGGGGCTCGGTGGTGCAGGCGCTGCGCGAGGGAGAGGTGGCCGACGCGCTGAGCACGGTCGACGACCTGGAGGAGGCCTTCGGCCGGATCGCCGTCGTGTACGCGATGGCCGAGCAGCGCGACACCGGCCGGGTCGGCCACTACGGGACCGGGACGGGCGCGACCGCGCCGTTCCCGACCGTCCCGGCCTCGTGACGCCCGACCCGGCGTCGTCCCCGGCGGCCGGCGGCCCGGACGAGCCCGACGAACCCGTGTCGACGTCGCACGCCCCGGACCCGGACGCGGTCGTCGCCACCCGCAACCGCAACGCCACGGTCATGGCGGTCTTCACCGCGGTCAGCCGCGTCAGCGGCTTCGCCCGCATCGTGGTCGTGGCCGCCGTGCTGGGGACCTCGTACCTGGGCAACACCTACCAGAGCGCCAACACGATCCCGAACATCCTCTTCGAGCTGTTCGCGGCCGGCGTGCTGCAGTCGGTGCTCATCCCGATCATGGTCGACGCCGTCGACGGCCACACCCACCGGGAGGCGGAGGAGACCGCCGGCGTGGTGCTCGGCGCCATGCTCACGCTGCTCGCCGCGGTCGTGGCCGCAGGGCTGATCGCCGGCACCTGGATCATGGAGATGCTCGTGTCGGGCGTCGACGACGCGGCGATCCGGGCCGCCGAGGTCCAGCTCGGCACCTTCCTGCTCTGGTTCTTCCTGCCCCAGGTGCTGTTCTACGCGGCGAGCATGGTCGCCGCCGCGGTGCTCAACGCCACCGGCCACTTCTGGCAACCCGTGTTCGCCCCGACGGTCAACAACGTCGTGGTGATCGCCACCTACCTGGTGTTCGCCGCCATGCGCGGCGGCCAGGCCCCCTCGCTCGACCTCACCACCCCCGAGAAGCTGGTGCTGGCCGTCGGCACGCTGCTGGGTGTGGTCGCGTTCTGCGCGGTCCCGATCGTCGCGGCGTGGCGCACGGGCTTCCACATCCGACCGACGTTCCGCTTCCGCCATCCCGTGCTGCGGCGGCTGGCCCGCCAGGGCGCGTGGGCCGCCGGGTTCCTGGGCGCCTCGCAGGCGCTGCTCGTGGCGGTGCTGTACCTGGCGAACGGGAGCGAGGGCGGCGTGGTCGTGTACCAGCTCGCCTACGTGCTGTTCATGCTGCCGGTGTCGCTGTTCGCCGTGCCGGTCTTCACCACGGCGTTCCCCGACCTGACCCGCTTCGCCCGCAAGGAGCAGTGGAGCGAGTTCGGCGACGAGGTGGCGCGCACCACCCGGTCGGTCTGCCTGTTCACGATCGCGTCCGCCGGCGCCCTGGCCGCGCTGTCGGGGCCGATCGCGCACGTGGTCGCGCTCGGCAACGCCGCGGACCGCGTGCTCGAGGTGTCGGGCGCGGTCGCGGGGTTCGCGATCGGCGTGCCCGGCTTCGCGCTCGTGCTGCTGCTCACGCGCGTGGCGTACTCGTACCAGGACACCCGCACGCCCACGCTGGTGAACATCGGTGTGGCCGTGCTCGGGACGGCGATCATGGCGGCGCTCGTGTCGGTCGTCCCCGACGTGGACCGCATCACGGCGCTCGGCGTGGGCTACGGCTCCGCGCAGCTGGTCGGGGCCGCCGTGCTCGCCGTGGCGATCCGGTCCCGGGTGCATCGCGCCGGCGCCAGGATCTCCACGGTCGCCGCGCCGGTGCTCCGCGACGTGGTCGCCACCGCGCTGGCCGCCGTCGCCGTCCACGTCGCGGTCCGGGCGTTGCCCGAACCCGGGGTGGCCACCGCGATCGTGCTGTGCGTGGTGGGCGGAGCGGTGCTGGCCGTGCTGGTGCTGGCGCTGCTGCGGTTGTTGGGCGGGCCCAGCCCGATGCGCGCGGTGCGATCGCTCGGGGGCGACCCCGGAGGGGCCGTGGCGGGGGCGGCGTGATGCGGGCGCTGCAGCTGCTCGGTCCGTCGACCGGCGGGATCCGCGTCCACGTGGCCACGCTGTCGGCGGAGCTGACGGCCATGGGGGTGGACGCGCCGGTGGTGGGACCTGCCGGCGTGCTCGACGGCCTCGGACCGCAGGCCGGCGTGGTGGCGGTGCCGTCCGCGCTGTCGCCCGCGGCGCTGCTGGCGGCTCGACGCGAGCTGCGCCCGTGGCGGGCGCCTGCGCAGGTCGTGCACGCCCACGGGCTGAAGGCCGCCTGGGTCGCGCTGCGGGGACGACCGTCGCGACCGCTCGTCGTCACCGTGCACAACGTCGTCCTGGACGAGTCCGCCGGCCGCGCCGCGGCCTTGCAGCGCCGCCTGGAGCGCGGGGTGCTGGCCCGGGCCGACCGGGTGATCGCCCCCACCGGCGCGATCGCGGCCGGTCTGGACGGCGTGGTGCCGAGGGAGCGGGTCCGCGTCATCGTCCCGGCGTCCCCGGTCCCGGTGCTCGAACGCTCCCGCCAGGAGGTCCGCGCCGCGATCGGCGTGAGCGACGACACTCCTCTGGTGACCTGCGTGGCCCGTCTCCATCCCCAGAAGGACCTGCCGACGCTGCTGCGCGCCTGGGCGAGCACCGTCGCCCGGGTGCCCGACGCACGCCTCGCGGTGGTGGGGGAGGGGCCCGAGCGCGCTGCGCTCGAGGCGCAGTCCCGCGAGCACGGCATCGACGGCTCCGTCGACCTCGTCGGCTTCGACCACCACGCGGTGGACTGGATCGGCGCCGCCGACGTCCTCGCGCTGAGCTCGGTGTGGGAGGCGATCCCCCTGGTGCTCGCCGAGGCGATGCAGCTCGGCGTGCCGGTCGTCAGCACCGACGTCGGCCTGGCGGCGGAGCTCCTCGGCGACGGCCGCGCCGGTCAGGTGGCCCCGGTCGGCGACGACGAGGGGCTGGCCGCGGGCATGGTGCGCTTCCTGTCGGACCCCGCGGCGGCCGCGGCGGCGGGCACGGTGGGACGCGAGCTGGCGG
>JAEXGP010000170.1 GCA_023450775.1 Actinomycetes bacterium
TGCACGCCGCCGGTCGAGGTGCCGACCGGACCGACGGTGCCGACGGTGCTGCCCGAGGCGCCCATGCTCGCCTTCCCGCCCGGCGCCGGTCCGGCACCGTTGGCGTACGTCGGGCACTTCGGCGAGCAGGGCGCCGGCGACCTGTTCGTCGACCGCACCTCCGCCCGTCCCATCCTGGGAGGAGATCAGGCCGATCACGCGATCCAGGAGCGGATGTTCGGTCACGTCCGGGAAGCCGACGGCTGGGCGCTCCGGGACGACCTCGGGCCCACGCCGGGTGCGCTCGGTCTGTGCCCGTCGCTCACGTCGACGATGTGCACGTCCGTGCCAGTCGTCTACGCGACCGACTTCAGCTTCTCCCCCGATGGCTCGATGATCGCCGTCGTCTCGTCCTCGGACCCGCTCGGCGACACGCCGGACGGTCGGCTCCACGTGTTCCGCACCGCCGACATGACCGAGGTCGTCCGGTTGGACGCCGTCCGGGCATGGAGCGGCCCCCATGGACCGCGGTGGCGGGCGGACTCCCGAGTGATCGCGATCCCTCGGTTGACCGAACCGGGTTGGAACTCGCCGAACGAGCTGGTCACGCTCGACGCCGTCCCGGGCGCGACGCCCGACGTGGTGGTTCCGGCCGCCGCTGAGACGTCGGTCAGCACCGTCCTCGGGTGGTCGAGCGCGGGTCGCATCGTGTGGGCCTCGATCGACCCGACGACAGGCGGCGCGGAGCTGCGGTCGGTCGATCCGACGACCTCCTCCCGACCCCGGTCGCTCGTGGAGGTCGACCCGTATCAGCCGGGCGTGCTGTTGGCCGACGGCTCGGTGATCGCCAACCCACCCAACCGATTCGTCGGCCCCCGCGTGCCCGTGCACGTGCTCGACGAGGCGGACCCGGTCCCGCGGCCGATCGCCCGGCCGGTGAGCTGGGTCGCGGGCGGCGTGACCCGCTGGTCCTCGACCACGGTGCTCGGCCTGCTGCCCGCCGGCTGACCGGCGTCGATCCCGGTCGCATACCGCCGGCGGGAGGCGCTCGGTACCCTCGCCGGCGTGGGAGACGGCATCAGCGACGACGACTTCGACGAGGCCGTCCGTCGCATCCTGGAACAGGCCGAGGCGCAGAACGCACCGTACGAGCCCAGCGCGGCCGAGCGGGCCCGCGCCGCCCGACAGGCCGACCTGGTGCGCCGCCTCGCCGAGCAGGAGGAGCACGAGCGCCGGCTGGCCGAGCGGGACCGTCAGCAGGAGCGCAAGGCCACCCGAGCGCCCCGCCGGGCCAGGTGGCTCGCGCCGCTGATCGTGATCGCGGTGATCGGCGCGGCGATCTACCTCACGACGAACCACTCGTCGACGAACGGCGGTGGCGAGACGGTCGCCGACAGTCCCGATCCGACCCGGCCGTCCAACTGGCCGCCGGCCGCGAAGGGGGTGTCGACGAAGCCGCTGGGCACGCCGCCGCCGGTGCCGGCCGAGACCGGTCCGTTCGAGTTCGTCGCAACGCACGAGAACGGTTCGCCGGTCACGTGGGACCCCTGCCGGCCCATCCACTACGTGGTGAACCCCGCCGGCGCGCCGCCCGGCGGCCAGGCGTTCATCGACGAGGCGGTGGCCCGGGCGTCCAAGGCCACCGGCCTGCAGTTCCAGTACGACGGCACCACTGACGAGGCCTGGGACAAGCAGCGCAAGAACTACCAACCCGATCGCTACGGCGAGCAGTGGGCGCCCGTGCTGTTCAGCTGGTCGACCGAGCAGCAGGTGCCGCCGCTCGGCGGCTACGTCGCCGGCCTCGGCGGGCCGTCCGGCGTGGGGTTGGAAGAGGACGCCACCAGCTACGTGAGCGGCACCGTGGTGCTCGACGCCGCCGATCTGGGCCAGCTGCTCGGCGCGCCGAACGGTGCGGAATCGGTGCAAGCGGTCGTCCAGCACGAGGTCGGCCACCTGGTCGGTCTGGACCACGTAGCGGACGAGACGCAGATCATGAACACCGAGGGCTCGCCGACGAGCGCCACCGACTGGGGCGCCGGCGACCTGCACGGGCTGCACGCCCTCGGATCCGGGGAGTGCCACCCCGAGATCTGAGGTTCGGCCGGATTCTCTGGTCGGGATCGCGCGCTGTCGGGGGCGACCAGGGGAGGTCGCCGTGCACCCCTAGATGGCGAGTGCCTCGGCGGGTTGGTCGAGCGAGGCGGGCGGCGCGGCCGAGCCGTTCGCCGGCACGGTCGGCGCGTTGGGCACGGCCCGCACCCAGGCCGGCGACCCCTCGGCCAGGCCCAGGCGCAGGAACTGCGGCCGGGTCTGGGTGACGACGACGGTCCCGTCCGGGGTGGCGACGTCGAGTCGCACCTCGAAGCCCACGCGCACGATCCGCTCGATCGTCCCGGCGCGCGCGCTCGAGCCGTCGGGGCCCGGGCCGGGATCCGAGGCGTGGACCTCCACGTCGTGCGGGCGGATCAGGTCGCCGCCGATCCGCGTGACCGGGCCCAGGAACGACATCACGAACGTGCTCGCCGGCCGGTCGTACAGCTCGTCGGGCGTGCCGATCTGCTCGACCCGACCCTCGTTGATCACCACGATCTCGTCCGCGACCTCGAGCGCCTCCTCCTGGTCGTGGGTGACGAACACGGTGGTCACGTGGACGTCGTCGTGCAGCTTCCGCAGCCACTCGCGCAGCTCCTTGCGCACCTTGGCGTCGAGCGCACCGAACGGCTCGTCGAGCAGCAGCACCTTGGGCTCCACGGCGAGCGCTCGGGCCAGCGCCATCCGTTGACGCTGGCCGCCCGACAGCTGGGCCGGCAGCCGGTCGGCGAACTGGTCCAGGTGCACGAGCTCGAGCAGCTCGTGCACCTTCCGGCGGATCTCGTCCTTGGGTCGCTTGCGGATCTCCAGGCCGAACGCCACGTTGCGGAACACCGACAGGTGCTTGAACGCCGCGTAGTGCTGGAAGACGAACCCCACGTCGCGGCGCTGCGGGCTGAGGTCCGTGGCGTCGGTCCCCTCGATGAACACCGAACCCGCATCGGGCCGCTCCAGCCCGGCGATGATGCGCAGCAGCGTCGACTTGCCGCCGCCGCTCGGGCCGAGCAGGGCGGTGAGCTGCCCGCTCGGGATGCTGACCGACACGTCGTCCAGGGCGACGAAGTCCCCGAACCGCTTGTCGATGTGGCTCACCTCGATGCTCACGAGGCCTCCTCGTTGTCGTCGGACCGGTCGGGCCGGAGGATCGCCACCACGACGATGCACGCGACCGCGACGAGGGCCAGCAGGAACGCGACGGCGTAGGCGCCGCCCTTGTCGAAGTTCTGGTACTTCTCCTCCACCACGAGGGTGGCGGTGCGCGTCTCGCCCAACAGGTTGCCGGACACGACCTTGACGGCGCCGAACTCGCCGAGCGAGCGGGCCAGGCTGAGCACGACGCCGTAGACGACCGCCCACTTGATGGCGGGGAACGTGATCCGCCAGAACGTCTGCCAGGCGTTGGCGCCGAGCGTCTGGGCGGCGTGCTCGGCGTCGGTGCCGATCTCCTCGAGCACCGGCACCACCTCCCGGATCACGAGCGGGAGGGCCACGAACACGGTCGCCATGACGATGCCCGGCGTGGCGTAGATGACCTGGAAGCCGGCGTCCTCGAGCGCCGGGCCGAACCAGCCCTGCCGGCCGCCGTACACGAGCACGAGCGACAGGCCGACCACGATCGGCGACACCGCGAGCGGCAGGTCGACCAGCGTGCTCAGCAGCCGCTTGCCCCGGAACTCGTAGCGCACGAGCAGGATCGACATGCTCACGCCGAACAGCGTGTTGATGACCACCGCGATGACCGCGACGAGGATCGTCAGCCGCAGCGCGTGGGTGACGTCGGGGTCCTCGAGCACGCCGCGCAGGTTGTCGAGGCCGCCCTCGAAGGTGCGCTGCGCGACCAGCGACACCGGCCACGCGACCAGGAAGAACAGGTAGACGATGACGAAGAACCGCAGGGCGTAGGTCCCGAGCCCTTTGCGCTCCCTGGTCCGCCGCCGTGGAACGACGTCCAGCTCGCGCTGGTCGTCGTCGCGCCCGTGTCCGTCGCGATGGTGCGGGACGTCGATGAGCGAGATGTCAGCCACGGCGCACCAACCTCCGCTGCAGGAGGTCGATCGCCACGATCACGAGCAGCGACACGATCAGCAGCACGGTGGCGACGGCGGCCGCACCGGCGCGGTTGTCGTTCTCCAGGCCCGAGAGGATGCGCACCGAGGTCACCTCGGTGCTGAACGGCCGGTTGCCGGACAGCAGCACGAGCGAGCCGTACTCGCTGACGCCCCGCGCGAACGACAGGGCCGCGCCGGCGGCGATCGCGGGCGTGATGCTCGGCAGGATGATCCGGCGGAACGTCGTGAACCGGCTGGCGCCGAGCGAGGCCGCGGCCTCCTCGACGTCGCGGTCGAGCTCCTCCAGCACGGGCTGCACGGTGCGGACGACGAACGGGAGCGTGACGAACAGGAACGCCAGGCCGACCGCCACGCGGGTGTTGGCGACGTCGATGCCGAGTGGGCTGGTCGGTCCGTAGAGCGACAGCAGCACGAGGCCCGCCACGATCGTCGGCAGGGCGAAGGGGATGTCGATGAGCACGTCGAAGAACGACTTGCCCCAGAACTTGTCGCGCACGAGCACCCAGGCGATCGCCGTGCCCGTGACCACGTTGAGCAGGGTGACGATGATCGCGGCCACGAGCGTCAGCCTGATGGCGGCGAACGTCTGCTCGTTGGTGATCGTCGTCCAGAACTTGTCCAACCCGCCGGCGGCCGACACGCCCACCACGGCGGCCAGCGGGAGCAGCACGAGGACGCTGAACCACAGGAGGGTCACCCCCAGCCCGATGCCCGAGCTGAGGGTGAGCCTGCCGCCCACGGACGACCGGCGCCAGCGCGCTGGCCGTCCGCTCCGGACGGAGTCCGTCCCGGAGAGGGCAGTCGTCACTGCGCCTTCCCGGAGGCGGCGATGATCTTGGTGATGATCCCGTTCTCCTCGTCGAAGAACTTCTTCGAGAGGTCGCTCCAGCTGCCGAAGCTGCCCTCGACCGTGAGGAGCTGCTCGATCTCGGGATAGGGATTCGACGGGTCGAGCGCGCCCTCGACCTCGTCGACCTCGACCTTCGCACCCGGGATCGGGCGGAAGCCCTTGAGCGCGAACTGCGTCTGGCCGGCGTCGCTCAGCACGAAGTCGAGCCACTCGGTCGCCTTCGGCGTGGCGTCCTTCAGGACCGCACCCGGGTTCTCGATCTTCAGCGTGGTCGGCGGGATGACGTAGTCGAAGTCCTCGCCGTTCTGGCGGGCCAGGATCGCCTCGTTCTCGTAGGTGAGGAACACGTTGCCGGTGCCGCTGGTGAAGGCGGTGGTGGCGTCACGGCCGCCGCTCGGCAGGGCCACGACGTTGTTGTAGAGCTTGGTCACGTACTCCTCGGCCTCGGCCTCGGTGCCGCCGTTGGCGATGACCTGACCCCACGCCGCCAGCGCGTTCCACCGCGCCGCACCCGACGAGGCCGGGTTCGGGGTCACGATCTCGACGCCGGGCTCGATGAGGTCGTCCCAGTCCTTGATGTTGTTCGGGTTGCCCTTCGGCACACCGAAGACGACGGCGGAGGTGGAGACCACGCCCTTGTTGTCGCCCTTGTTCCAGTCCTCGGCGACCAGGCCGGCATCGACCAGGCGGGTCACGTCGCTGGGCACCGAGAAGTGCACGTAGTCGGCCTTGAGGCCGTCGACCACGGCGCGGCTCTGGTCGCCCGACGGGCCGTACGAGGTCTTGAACTCGACGCCCTTGCCCTCGGGCGTCTTCGCCCACGCGGCAGCGATCGCCTTGTTGGCCGCCTCGGGCACCGCGAAACCGACCAGGTTGATCGTCTCGGTCTCGGTACTCCCGCCCGAGTCGCCGGAGGCGTCGTCGTCGCCACCGCAGGCCGACAGCGCCATCACGCCGACGACCGCCAGGGCGAACAGGCCCCTCCATCGCTGCTTCATCCGACTGTCCCTTCCGTCCGGCGCCGCTTCCTTGCGGCGCATCGGCGGACCACCCTACGAATACCCGACCATTTCGGTCAACATTGCCGGACAGATCGGATTCGTGGGTTCCGTCACAGGAATGGCCGACTCCGGGGATATAGGGGTCGCGCCCGGACAAGGGTTGTCCGGATCGCGCCAGATATCCCCGGGACGCCGCCAGGCCCCTGGCCGCCCGGCGACCACTTGTCTGCAACATGTATGCTTTCGCCCGGTCGTCAGGAGCGGCCGGACGTGAGCCGGCCCACGAGAGAACAGGTGCCCACCGCCATGGCGAAGATCAAGGTCCAGAACCCGGTCGTCGAGCTCGACGGCGACGAGATGACCCGCATCATCTGGGAGTTCATCAAGGACAAGCTGATCCTCCCCTACCTGGACATCGACCTGAAGTACTACGACCTCGGCATCGAGTCCCGGGACGCCACCGACGACCAGATCACGATCGACGCCGCCAACGCCATCAAGGAGTTCGGCGTCGGCGTGAAGTGCGCCACGATCACGCCCGACGAGGCCCGCGTGGAGGAGTTCGGCCTCAAGAAGATGTGGCGCTCCCCCAACGGGACCATCCGCAACATCCTCGGCGGCGTCGTCTTCCGCGAGCCGATCATCTGCTCGAACATCCCGCGCCTGGTGCCGGGCTGGACCAAGCCGATCGTCATCGGCCGTCACGCCCACGGCGACCAGTACAAGGCGACCGACCTGAAGGTCCCCGGCGCCGGCACCATCACCCTGACCTACACCCCGGCCGACGGCTCCGAGCCGATGGAGTTCGAGGTCGTCGAGATGCCCGAGGGCGGCGGCGTCACGATGGGCATGTACAACTTCAACGAGTCCATCCGGGACTTCGCCCGGGCCTCGTTCCGCTACGGCCTGCAGCGCAACTACCCCGTCTACCTCTCGACGAAGAACACGATCCTCAAGGCCTACGACGGCCAGTTCAAGGACCTGTTCCAGGAGGTCTTCGACGCCGAGTTCGCCGAAGCCTTCAACGCGGCCGGCCTGACCTACGAGCACCGGCTGATCGACGACATGGTCGCCGCGGCGCTCAAGTGGGACGGCGGCTACGTGTGGGCCTGCAAGAACTACGACGGCGACGTCCAGTCCGACATCGTCGCCCAGGGCTTCGGCTCGCTCGGCCTGATGACGTCGGTCCTGATGACGCCCGACGGCAAGACGGTCGAGGCCGAGGCCGCGCACGGCACGGTCACCCGCCACTACCGGGAGCACCAGAAGGGCAACCCGACGTCGACCAACCCGATCGCGTCGATCTTCGCCTGGACCCAGGGCCTGTCGCACCGGGGCACGCTCGACGGCACGCCCGAGGTCACCGAGTTCGCCAAGGCGCTCGAGGAGGTCTGCGTGTCGACCGTCGAGGGCGGCCAGATGACCAAGGACCTGGCCCTGCTCGTCGGCAAGGACCAGCCGTGGCTCACCACGCAGGAGTTCCTGGCCGCGCTGGACGAGAACCTGCAGCAGCGCCTGGGCGCCTGAGCGCCCGCTTCGGGATATGGGGGTCGCGCCCCGGCAAGGATTGTCCGGCGCGACCCCTATATGCCTTTTCGGGGCCTGATCAGGCGGGCCAGCGGGAGGATTCGATCCAGTTGCCGTGGAAGCCGAACGGCACGCGCCGAGGCATCCGCACCCGGGCCACCTCTTCCAGCGCCTGGGCGTCCACGATCACCAGGTCGGTGGAGCCGTCGGACGAGCTGACGAGGTTGAGCAGCCAGCCCGCGTCGTGCTCGCCGGTCGCGCCGTCGGCGCCGGTCGCCCGGGTCGGGTCGGGCGCGAACACGGGCTCACCGGCGAAGCAGTCCGCTCCGTAGTCGAACACCTCGCTCGTCCCGTTCCACAGGTCGTGCTTGACGAAGCTGTCGAACGCGATCGGCTCGTTGCCCCAGCGACCGGTGGCGGCCACGTAGCCGTACCGGGTCCGCAGGCCGGCGAAGCGGTCGTCGACGCGGGGGAAGTCGCCCGGCCGGTCGTCGATCTGCTCGTCGACGACGGTCCCCGCCGCCGGGTCGATCGTCCAGCGGTGCAGCGTGGGCTGCACCGGTTCGGTCAACACCTCGTCGCCGAACGTGATCGGCAGCCGGTCGGACCGGCAGCCCTCGACCACCACGGTGTCGCCCCCGGCGTCGGTGGCGCCGAACGGCGAGGTGTCGTGCGCGTTGAGGAAGTGGAAGACGTAGAACGGATCGACGTCGATCCAGTGCACGATGTCGGAGGCCGAGGTCGCGTCCGCCGGCAGCGCGGCCAGCTCGGCGCGGTCGATCACGCCGATGCGCGTCCCCCGCTCCGGCTCCCAGCGGATGCCGGCGCCGCCCGACAGCATGGCGTTCACGTCGAACACGGCCGGCAGGTCGAAGATCACGATCTTGCGGGCCGACACGGCGAAGTCGTGCATCATCACCGGCCCCAACAGGTCGACCTCGACCGAGCGCGTGAGCACCCCGGACGCGTCGACCACGTGCAGCCGCAGGAACGGCGGGAACGGGCTGTAGCCGAAGAAGACCATCTCACCGGTGGTCGGATCGACCTTCGGGTGCGCGGTCATGGGTCCGGACAGCCGTCCGTCGAAGTCCCACTCGCCGATCGTGGCCAGCGTGCCGTCGACCTGGGTGGGGCGGGCCGCCTCCATGAGCGCCATCAGCCGACCGCCGTGCTCGACGATGTTCGTGTTGGCGGTGTTCTTCATCATGCCGACGCGGTCGATCACGTCCTGCGGCGGCAGCTGGAACTCCGACAACCCCCCGAAGAGCGCCTGCCCCGCCTCCCACTCGGCCTCGAGCCCGGCCGAGCGGACCCAGCGGTTGCGGTAGCTCGCCGTGCCGTCCCGCAGCGTCACCGAGTGGAGCATGCCGTCGCCGTCGAACACGTGGTAGCGACCGACCGGTGGGAACGCGGGGTTGGGGCCGTTGCGCACGTAGGTGCCGTCCAACGCTTCGGGGATCCGGCCCACCACCTGGAGCTCGGCCTGGTCGAGCTCGTCGTCGACGGGTGCGAACGCGCCCTGCAGGTACGGGCTGGTCATCGTGCTCATCGGTCCCCCGGTGTCTCCCGCGGCGGCCTCCACACGACCGGCGCGCTGCACAGCATGGCAGCATGGACCGAGGCGGATCGAGGAGGGGACGACGTGCCGACGCTGACCAGGAACCTGTTCCACGGACGAGGTGCCGTCGACACGCGTCTGGAGGTGGTCGAGGGCCACTGGCCGGACGACATGTCGGGCGACGTCTACGTGGTCGGACCGGACAAGCGCCGTGCCGGTGGCCACTGGTTCGCCGAGCGCGGGATGGTGCTGCGCATCGGCACCCGCCTGGACGCGGGCGGTCGGCTCCCGGTCCGGTCCCGGCTGGTGCGCACCCCGGTGCTCAAGCTCCGCGACCGCCTGCCGTTCCTCTTCCACACGGTCGCGTTCGCGGACGTCTCGCCGTTCGGCAGCACCAACCTGGCCAACACCAACGTGGAGCCCGTGGCCGGCCGCCTGTTCCTGGGCTACGACGCCGGCCGACAGATCGAGATCGACCCCGACACGCTCGAGGTCCTCACGCCGGTCGGCGGCAACGACGAGTGGTTCCAGGCGCTGCCCGGTTTCCTGGAGCCGATGGTCGCGGTGGCGGCCCACCCCGGCGCCGACCACCCCGCCACGGACGACGACCGTGCGGCGATGTGGTTCATCAACTACTCGCCGGTGCCCTCGGCCGACGGCACCCCGACGGTGTTCCTGGCCCGGTGGGACATGGAGGGCGGCATCGAGCGCTGGCCGCTGAGCGGACTGCCGAAGTTCGACACGGTGCACGACATCAAGGCGTCGGGCGACCACCTGGTCTTCACCGACCTCCCCTTCGCCGTCGGGCCCGAGACGTTCATGGGCAAGCCCCGCACCACGCCCAACGCGGACGTCACACAGCTGTTCATCATCGACAAGGCCGCCGTCGCCGCCACCCCGCCGGGCGAGCCGGTGCCCGTGACCACGGTGCGGATCCCCATGCCGACCGGGCACGTGATGGTCGACCGCGACCTCGTCGACGGCAAGCTGCGCGTCGTCCTGGAGCACATCCCGCTGGCCGACCTGATGATCCCGCTGCGGGAGGGCGCCGCCACGCACTCGGGCGGCACCGTCGAGTCCGACTACGAGGGCCTCGTCACCCTGGGCGTGCAGCCCGGCGTGGTGGGTCGCTACCTCGTCGACCCCCGGACCGGCGAGGTCGAGGAGGCCGACGTGGCCTGGGACGACCGGTTCTGGGGCTCGGTGCTCGCCACCCGAGACCTGTCCACGCCCGAGGCCCGGGCGCGCGGACGCGAGCTCTGGTTCGGCGGCGTGGGCTTCGACCCCGACCTGGTGCCCCAGGAGTGGTGGGACCTCTACGGCGACGGGGCGCTCGCCCACGTGGTGCACCCCGACGACCTCCCCGCCGGTGGCCGGCCCGGCGCGCTCGCCCACTTCGACCTCGAGACGATGAAGGTCACCGCGGTGCACGCGTTCGAGGGCGGGGCGTTCCCGAGCCCGCCGCAGTTCGTGCCGCGGGTCGACGCCGACGGCCCGGGCGACGGCTACGTGCTCGTGATGGT
Organism: Actinomycetes bacterium; assembly: GCA_023450775.1. Lineage (GTDB taxonomy): Bacteria > Actinomycetota > Acidimicrobiia > Acidimicrobiales > Microtrichaceae > Dermatobacter. The sequence continues at coordinate 10,599 of JAEXGP010000170.1, forward strand.
CCACCGGGACGGACCCAAGGCGATCGCCGTGTTCGACGCCGCGCACATCGACGAGGGACCGCTCGCGGTGGCGTCGTCGCCCGCGTTCAACCCGCCGCTGCTGCTGCACTCGTGCTGGCTGGGTCCCGATCGTCCGGCACGTCCCGACTACCGGGTGCCGCTGCGACGCGACCTGGTCGGGTCGTGGAAGCAGATCCCGGCGCAGCTGAAGTCGATGGCGGCGACGGGCAAGCAGATGGCCGCCCAGTTCCGCGGCTCGAAGTCCTGACGCCGGCGCCGGCCGAACCACCTGCGTTCTGTGATGCTCTTCCGGGGGAGAACACCCGGAAAAGCATCACAGAACCACCAGGGACCGAGGTCGGGTGACCGGGTGGCTCAGCCGAGGTAGGCGGCCGCCAGCACGTCGGCCTCGCCGCGGAGCTCCGCCGCCGGCGCGCTCAGCCGCACCTCGCCGCGGTTGAGGACGACGCCGTGGTCGGCGACGTCGAGCACCATCGCCACGTGCTGCTCGACGAGCAGGAAGCCGGTCCCCTCGTCGTCGGCCACGCCGCGCAGGACGGCGAGCAGGTCGGCCACGATCCGAGGCGCCAGACCCAGGCTGAGCTCGTCGACCATGACCACCCGAGGGTGCGACACCAGCGCCCGCGCGATCGCGAGCATCTGCTGCTCGCCGCCCGACAGCAGCCCCGCCGGCCGGCCGAGCAGCTCGCCGAGGTCAGGGAACAGCTCCACCGCGCGGGCCTGCGCGGCCCGACCCTGACGCCACCCCACCCCCAGCGTGAGGTGCTCGGCGACGGTGAGGCCGGGGAACAGCGACCGGTCCTCGGGCACGTGGGCCAGGCCGGTCCGGGCCCGCCGACCGACGGTCGAGCGTCGGGACCGGGCCGAGGTCGCGTCGCCGAGCACGCGCACCGACCCCGCGGTCGGCGTCACCAGTCCCGACACCGCGAGCAGCGTGGTCGTCTTGCCGGCGCCGTTCGGGCCGAGCAGCGCGACGATCCGGCCGGGCTCCACGCGCAGGTCCACCCCGCGCACCACCGGCACGCTGCCGTACCCGGCGCACAGGCCGTCGAGCTCGAGCAGCGCGGTCACGTGACCCCCAGGTAGGCGCGGAGCACCTCGGGGTCGCGGCGGACCTCGTCGGGCGTGCCGACGGCGATCATCCGCCCGGCGTCGAGCACGTGGACCGTGCAGCACGACCCCAGCACCAGGGCCATGTCGTGCTCCACCAGCAGCACGGCGGTGCCCGCCGCGCTGATCCGAGCCAGCAGCTCGGCCAGCTCCTCGGTCTCGCCGGGGTCCAGCCCGGCCGCCGGCTCGTCGAGGAGCAGCACGGTCGGCTCGGCCACCAGGGCCCGGGCCAGCGCCACCCGCCGGCGGTCGACGTTGGACAGCGTGGTCGGCCGCAGGGGCTGGCATCCGTCGAGGCCCACGGTGTCCAGCGCAGCATGCACCCGTGCGGCGGTCGTCGGGAGCGGGATCTCCTCGTCGGTGTCGTCGTGGAGCGTGGGGGCGGCGGGCGTGGACGCCGCGACGACCGCCAGGTTCTCCTCCACGGTCAGGTCGTCGAACAACTCGACCGACTGGAACGTGCGGGTGAGGCCCAGGCGGGCGATGCGGTGCGGCGGCAGGCCCGTGCACTCCACGCCGGCCACGGACACCGACCCGCTCGCGGTGCGGGCGAAGCCGCTGACGCCGTCCAGGAACGTGGTCTTGCCGGCGCCGTTCGGACCGATCAGACCGTGGAGCGCTCCGCCGGGCACCTCGAGCGACACCCCGTCGAGCGCGACCACGCCGCCGTAGTGGACCGACAGGTCCCGCACCTCCAGCGCCGCGGTCATCGAGCACCTCCGGCACCGGCGGTCACCCCGTCGCCGGCGCTGAAGTGTCGGCGTCCGCCACTGCGGTCGCCGGAGGCGTCGCCGGCGGCCCGGGCCGATCGAGCCCGACCCAGCCGATCGGCGGCCGAGCGGGCCAGGCCGAGCACGCCCTCGGGAGCGAAGTGGGCGGCGAGCACGAGCGCGACGCCGGCCCACGCGTAGAGGTGCGCCGGCCCGTCACCCGAGCCGAGCGAGGTCAGCAACCCGCCCTGCACGATCAGCGCGGCCACCACCGCGCCCCACGCGGTCGACACGCCGCCCAGGAACACCAGCGCCACCACAACGAGCGACCCGAAGACCGTGAACGACGCGGGCGACAGCGTGGACGTGGAGTACGCCGACAGCGCGCCGCTCACCCCCGCCAGCGCGGCCGACACCCCGAAGGCCACCAGGCGCGCCCGTCCGACGTCGACGCCGCCCGCGGCAGCGGCGCGCTCGTTCGCCCGCAGGGCCAGCCACTTCAGGCCGATCTCGCTGCGCCGCAGCACCAGCACGCCGGCGAAGCAGAGGGCGACCACGACCGAGACCATCACCACGAACGCCACGCGCATGTCGTCGGCGCCCGCGGCCTGCGCGCCCAGGTCGATCCCGAACAGCGACGGGCGTGGCGCGGTCGAGCCCGCGGCGCCACCCGACAGCCACGGGCTGGCCAGCACGAGCTGCTCGAGCGCGACGGCGATCGCCAGGGTGGCGACCGCGAAGGTCATGCCCCGGAGCCGGGCCGTGGCGGCGCCGATCGCCAGGCCGACGACCGTGGCGACGAGCGCGCCGAGCAGCAGGTCGAACGGGAACGGCACGGATCCGTCGGCGGCGTGGACGACCGTGAACCCGGAGATGCCGGCGAGGGCCAGCTGGGCGAGGGAGATGCGCCCGGCGTAGCCGCAGATCACCACCACCGAGAGCCCCAGGACGGCGAAGACGAGCGAGACGACCAGACCTCGACGCTGGCCGGCGTCGAGCACGAGCGCCCCGAGCACGCCGACGGCTGCGAGCACCACCGGACCCACCGGCCACCACCGTCCGGGGGTCGGCGCCGGCTGCGGCGTCCGGTCGACGATCGCGCCGCGCCCGGGCAGCACGTCGCCCCGCAGCGTCAGCGCGGCGAGGATCACGACCACGGGGATGACCTGCTGCAGCCCGGCCGACGGCAGCCAGTCGGGCAGCCAGTCGGCCTCGGGCTGCACGGTCCAGCCCAGGATCAGCGACTGGATCACGCCGATGCCCAGGCCGGCGGCCGCGGTCAGGGCGAACGACGTCAGCCGCCCCACGAGCGCCGCGGCGAGCGCCGGCACCACGAGCAGGCTGGTCGTCGCGCCATCCAGCCCGGCGATCGGTTCGATGAGCACGACCGCGAAGCCGGCCAGCACGGTGGCGAGCGCCCAGTTGGCCGACGCGACCAGGTCGGGGCGCAGGCCGATGAGCAGCGCGCCCTTGTCGCTCTCGGCCGCCGCACGAGTGACCAGGCCGAAGCGGGTCCAGCGGAACGTCGCGGCGAGCGTGGCGGCCACGACCACGACGATCAGCGCGAGCCACAGGCGATTGGCGCTCACGCCGATGCCGAAGATCTCGACCGGGCCGTCGGGCAGGACCGGGAAGCGGGTGATGACCGCGGCGCCGGCGGTCGGGAACCGGTTGCGGATCAGCTCCTGGAAGTAGAGGAACAGGCCGAGCGACGCGACGATGCGGGCGAGCACCGACGCCGAGCGCAGCGGGCGGAACACGAGCAGGTGGATGACCACGCCGAGCAGGGCGGCGAACACCGCGATGACGAAGATGGCGGTGCCGATCGTCGGCGTGGGGATGATGCGGATGCGGTCGGGCAGTCCCAGGATCGGCAGCACCAGGTCGCCCCGGTCCCGGAACTCGAAGTACGCGTACGCCAGGTAGGTGCCGACCGCGGCGTGGGCGAAGTTGATGACGTTCGACGCACGGTTCGTCAGGACCAGGCCCAGGCCGAGCGCGGCGACGACCGCACCGCCGCCCAACCCGGCGAGCGCGAAGCCGAGGTACGTGTTCAGCGCGCTGCCTCCAGCTCGGCCCCCACGTCGATCCACCCGCCGACCTGGTCGAGCGCGCCGCCCTTCATCTGCACGACCACCTGCTGCGGCGCGCACGCGGCGGGCAGACCCGGGAACTGCTTGCCGTCGCACGTGTACGGGTGGCCCATGAAGCTGGACGCGTCCCGCTTGGCGCGCAGCGCCTTGGTGACCGCCTCGGGCGTGATGCCGTCGGCACCGAGCTCACGTAGGACCGCGTAGAGGTTCACGAACGACCGGGCCGACACCGTGCCGGCGCCGATCGGGTCCAGACCGGGGGCCTTGGCCGCGAGCACGCTCGTGTAGAGCTCGGTGTCGGGCTGCGGCTGGTCGGGCTGCACCTCCTGCTCCACGTTGAAGTAGGCGCCGTCGGCCCGGTCGCCCACCTGGGCGATGATCGTCGGCGAGGCGCACGCCCCCACGAAGTACATGGCCGAGGTGATGCCGATCGTGGCCGCCGCGTCGAACGCGGCCTTGCAGGCGGTGTCGGCGGCGAGCACGAAGATGGCATCGGGCCTGCCCGCCCAGGCGGCCTGGAGCGGCGAGCCCAGGTCGGTGGCGATCACGGGGAACGGGACCATCTGCACGTCCACGCCCTGCGCCTCGAGGACCTCCTTGGCGGCGTCGGACCCCTCGGTGATCGAGCCGAAGTCGCCGTAGACGATGGCGACCTTCTTGGCGTCGAGGTCCTCGACGGCCCGGGTGGCGAACGCGACCGCCGCTCCCCACGTGCCGCCGCTCCACTGGAACGAGTTCGGCGAGGTCATCGACTGCTGGCTGACGGGGATGCCACCGACGTACGGGATGCCGTTGGCGGCGAGGACGTCGACCGCGTTGCCGAACACGTCGATGCCGCCGAGCACCACGGGCACGCCCTCGGCGACGAAGCGCTGGCCGCACGCCGTCGACCCCTCGGCGCTGAAGCCGGTGTTGCACACGTCCAGGCGGAGCGGCCGGCCGTCGACACCGCCCAGGTCCTCGTTGACGAAGTCCACGAGCGCCTGCGCGGACCGGCTGAGCTCGGGGAACGATCCGGCCGGCGTGTTCTCCTGGTTGATCATGCCGATCGTGATCGGCTCGCCCGTGGCCGGGGTCGGCTCGTCGGGGACGAGCTCGGCGATCGACGACGCCTTGGCGCAGTCGAGCAGGTGCTGCGCGTCGCACACGATCTCGGGCGTCGAGACCGTGGTCGACGACGCGGACCGGTCCTCGCTGCAGGCCGCCGCACCGGCCACGACGGTCGCGAGCGTGGCCACGACCGCGGCCATGGAACGAGCAGCTCCGTTCAACCCTGGTCCCCCCTGGCGATGACGTCCCGAACCGCCCGGGGACCCTAGCTCCGCCCACCCCGGCTCGCTCCGCCAGCCCGCTGCCGCTTTGTGATGCTTTTCCGGGGGATAAGCCCCGGAAAAGCATCACAAAGCCGGGAGGAGGAGGAGCTTGGCGCGGCGGATCCCGTCTCGCACCGCCGGCGGCAGCACCCACGGTCGGGCCCGCACGTCGTCCTCCCACAGCTCGACCCAGACGAACCCGTGCTGTTCCAGCATCCTTCGGCGGGCAGCGTCGGCCTCCCGGTTGATGACCGACCGGTGATAGCGATTGCTCTGCACCTCCACGACGACGGGCAGGCCGACGACCATGAGGTCCACCCGGCCCGTCCAGGCCTCATCGCAGCCGACGTCGACCTGGCGACGGACCTCGATGCCGGCGTCGCGCAGCACCTGGATGGCTCGGGACTCCATCCCGGTCGCCGGCGGGGTGTAGTCGAGGCCCCGGGCATCGCGGTAGCGGCGGAGGCCGGCGATCCCGTTGCGCCCGCTGCGACCCATGTCGGACAGGAACAGGTCGATCGATCGTCCCGAGAGCCGACCCAGGGACCACAGCACGTCGACGCGGCGCTCGGCGGTCTCCTCCCGGGACAGGGCGAACTGCTGCATGGCGCACATCTCGGGGGCGATCAGGCCGATGCCCCTGACCTCCGTGGTCCATCGGGCGGGGAGCGTCCGGACCCGGTGATAGCCGGCCGGGAGCCGCCGACCACGGGTGGCGCCGGTGCCGATCACCTGGATCGGACGGAGCGGGCATCCGTCGAGCCCGAGCAGGTGGCCGGCGGTGAACCCGGAGATCTTGGCGCCCCGTCCCCGGTCGAGCAGCGTCGCAGCGACCTCCTGGTCGTCGGACGTCGGAGAGCCCCGCCGGCGGATGACCGAGCGACCGATCCGATCCCACTGTCGAGATCCGAGCAGTTGGCGGATCTGGTCCTCGGTCAAACCGGCGTCAGCCAGCTCCCAGGTCCCCACCACGCCGTGGTGGTGCTCGGCGAACTTCATCGCGATCTCGTCGTACATGGCCACCGACGGTGGCCCACCGCGTCGGCTGCTGTCACCGGGGACCGGTCCCCCCTCGTCCCCTCCCCCGTTTCGTGATGCTTTTCCGGGGGCTATCCCCCGGAAAAGCATCACAAAGCGAGCGGGCGTCAGGGGGAGGTGCGGTGGATGACCTGGTGGTCGCCCTCGGAGGTGGTCAGGTACGACCCTCCGTCGGGGGCGAAGCCGAGCGCCTCGCCCTGCACCTCGGTCGGCACCGGACCCTCGCAGGGCGTGCTCGCGAACGCCTCGGCCAGCTGCTTGCCCTCGGGACGCCGGTAGACCGACACCCCGCCGTAGGACCGCAGCGCCACCAGCGTCCCGTCCCGGGTGACGTCGCCCGCGGTCACCAGCGTGCCGGGCTCGAGCGGCACCGACCCGGCCGGCAGCATGTCGATGCTCGTGCCGTCGGCGATCAGCGCGGCCTTGGGCATGCGGAACACGAGCGACTCGCCGCTGCGCCCCCAGTCCTTGGTGATCAGGTTGATGTCGCCCACGACGGGGTCGACGATCAGCGCCTCCGCGTCGTAGGGCTGCTCGGGGTACCGCAGCGAGAACGTGGTGACGGGCGCCTTGATCACCGGCGCCGGCGACCCGTCGGCGGGCGGGGTGGTCGGCACGACGGGCTCGTCCAGGCGGTAGATCCGCACGCTCTTGCGGGCCGTCGGGTCCGACAGCATCGCCTTGTTGTTCCCGATGTCGCCCACGTACAGCTGCGGGCTGCCGCCGGGCAGCGCGGGCGGGCCGACGGCGATGTCCTCCCAGTCCCGGCCCTCGGCCCCGGTCAGCTCGACCGTGGCGAGCAGCTTGCCGGTGCCGTTGATCGCGAAGATCCGGGCGCCGTCGCCGCTGTCGTTGTGGGTCCACCACACGCCGTCGGCGCCGTCGCCGGTGTTGGCCCACGACGCCACCAGGCCGCTCGCCTCGGTGATCTCCGCCGACTCGATGGTGCCGACGTCGGTGATCTTGGGCGCTCCCCCGCACAGCGCGTCCATGAGCGCCGCCTCGGGCTCGGACTTCACCGGCTTGATCGTCGTGGTCGTCGAGCTCGTGGGGTGGAGCTCGTCGGCGGCGTCGTCCCCACCGCACGCGCCGGCCACGACCGCGACGACGCACGCGATCGCCACGACGGCGAACCGCCGAGCCCCCAGCTCCGGTCGGGTCGTCACGACGCAGCGCCCTGGCGTTCCCGGACCGCGGCGGTCATGGCGCTGAGGCACTCGGGGTCCGTGGTGCCGGGCACGAGGATGAACTCGTCGACGCCGGCGGCCTCGGCCTCGTCGAGCACCTGGTTGAGCCGGGCGACGTTCCACACCGGGGCGACGTCGGCCATGGCCCGGGCGAAGCGGTCCCCGAAGATCGCCAGGTAGTCGTACGTGAACGCCTGCAGCACGCCCCGGTCGTCGTGGGTGCCGAGGACGGCGAAGCAGCCGGTCACGTGGCGGGGAGCCTCGGTGCGCCCGGCGTCGGTCCACGCCTGGTTCGCGGAGGACACGGCGGCGGCCATGCCGGGACCGTCGGCGTCGATCGAGAAGCCCGAGATCCCCGACGCCCACTGCGCTGCCCGGGCGAGCGACTTGGGTCCCATCGATGCGGCGAGCAGCTCGGGCCCGCCGTGCTGGACCGGGGTGGGGCCGATCGGATCGGCACCGTCGAACGCCGGGTGGCCCGCCCACAGCCGGCGCATCTCGGCCACCAGGTCGTCCAGTCGCTGGTGGCGGCGGGTGAAGGGCGACTCCGCGCAGATGTAGTCGTGCTCCCGGCCACCGACGCCGAGGCCGACGGTCAGGCGGCCGTCGCACAGCACGTCGAGGGTGGCGAGCTGCTTGGCCAGGACCCCCGGTGCGTGCAGCGGTCCGACCGCCACGTTCACGAACACCCGCACCCGCTCGGTCAGCGCGGCGGCCGCCGCGTTGGTCACGAGCATCTCCTGGTTGTGGAAGCTGATCCGCTCGCCGCACGAGACGCTCGAGAACGGCCCCGCGTCGATCCCCTGGGACCACGTGATGGTGGTCCGCCGGTGGTACTCACGAGCCATCGTGGGCAGGGCGACGCCGATCTCCATGGCGCCGGACTCTAACGACCGCCGGTCGCACGCACCCGCGCCGGGCCGCCTGTCGGGTTCACGGGCTCGTGCGACTGCACCCGCGCATCCCGAACGGCGCTCGGAGATGGCACGAATCGGGGATCTGCGGCGAGCACGATCTTCGTACCGTCGACCGCATGAAGATCCGATGGACGTGGTGTGTGTGCGCGGTCGCTCTGCTGGCCACGGTCGGCTGTGGCGGTTCGGACGACGAGTCGAGCTCGACGACCGCGCCGGACAAGGCGGAGGAGACGTCGACGGCCGTCGAGCGTCCCGAGGGGACGTGGAACCTCGCCTTCTGGACCACCGAGCGAGAGGGCGCCGCCCTGGGCGACGCGCTCCAGTCCGTCGTCACCTTCACCCCCAAGTGCGACAGCGGTCCGTGCGACGTCGACATCACGCCCGCCGGCGCCAACGGCACGTACCGCCCCGAGGGCTACCCGGTGGCCGACCCGGTCGAGCCGGGCACGCCGTACACGGCGACGTGGGACGAGAAGTCCGAGACCTACGTCCGCCACGAGGAGCCGAAGCTCGACTCGTGCACGACCGCCGACGGGAAGGTCGTCCAGGACGGCTACTCGGTGGAGCGCACCACCACCTACGAGTTCGAGCCCGCGAAGGACTCGAAGCCGGCGTCGGTCCAGGGCACGTACGTCGAGGTCGCGACCGGCACGCCGACCGGCGCACCGCAGGGCTGCACCGACTACAAGGCCACCTGGACGGTCGCGGGTGCGCCCGCCGACGCCTTCGCCGAGGGCGGACCGTCGTTCGCCGACAGCTACGTGATCACCGAGATCGTCGAGGCGACCGAGCCGGTGGACCAGCGCCCCAAGGGCTTCCGCGGCGTGATCGCGGCGGATGCGAAGGTCACGACGGAGGGCGACTCGGTCCTGCTCGCCGGGACCCGCTCCGTGCCGGCGAAGCTGACCGAGACCGACGGTGCGTGGTCGGGTTCCGCGACCGACGCCACGTCTCGCTGCTCGGAGGGTGACGGCCCGGCGGAGTACGACTCGACCGAGACGTGGACCGGTCTGCGGACGATCGCGCTGACCCAGCAGGGCACGCCGATCCTGGCCGGCCGGTGGGACGTCATGGAGACGCCCAACGCCACCGGCCAGGCGAACGGTTGCACCGTCGGCTCGAACAAGGGCTACGTGATCCTGGTGCCCTCGGCCGCCGTCGGCTGATCGGAGATCGCCCCCCTGGTGCTGTGGTGCTCGGGACGCCCATCCGGGCGCATCGGGCACCACAGACCGGGCGGATCGGAGCTATGACCCGCCCGTGGAGGGCGGGCCGTAGCGGTAGTCGTCGACGGCTCGGCCCTGGTCGGCCAGCTCGGGTCGACCGGTGACCGCGGCGAGCTCACGGGCGTGGGCCGACACGGTCTCCGACGGCGCGCGCGGTCGGCCGACCTCCTCGCCCAGCTCCTCGAGCTCGCGCTCGGCCTGCACGTCCCACCGCTCCTTGGCCAGACGGTCGGCCGCCCGGCGCAGGGCACGGCGCTCACGCCAGGCGTGGAGCCGCCTGGCGAGGGGTGCGGCCAGCGCCACGACGGCGCCGACGAACAGCAGGACGATCGCGAGCCCGACGAACCCGATCGGCAACTCGAAGCCGTTGGCGGCGTCGCCGGCGAACGGCACGTCGGCCGTCGGGTCGAACGGGACCCAGCCGACTTCTGGGAACCACACCTCGGCCCAGGCGTGGGCGTCACGCTCCCGCACGATGAACCGTCCGCTCGCCTCGTCCTGCTCGCCCGGCGCGAAGCCAGTGGCGAGCCGGGCCGGCACCCCCACCTCGCGCAGCATCACGACCAGGCTGCTGGCGATCTGCTCGCACCAGCCCAGCTTGGACTCGAACAGGAAGTCGTCGACCACGTCGGCACCCTTGGGGGCGAGTGGCGCGTCCAGCGAGTACTCCAGGTTGCCGGCCATCCACGCCTCGAGCGCCCGGATCTTGGCCAGCTGGCTGCCACCGCCACCCGCGATCTGACGCGCGAGCGCCCGCACCCGCTCGGTGGTCTCGGCCGGCTGGCCGTACCGCTCGAGGATCGCGGAGGGCACCTCCTCGTCGATCGCGGCCAGCCGCTCGGCGGTCACGGGAACCTGCCGGCTCTCGACCCGGTACGTGGCGCCGCTGCCCACGCCGCCGGGGGCGATCAGCGAGCCGTCCGGTCGCTGGAAGATCCGGCCGTCCGCGTCCACGGAGCTGACCGACGGCGCCACCGGCAGTGCGTTGGCGAAGCCGCCCTGCAGCCGGAACTCCTGAGTGGACGGCTCACCGACATCGGCGGCCAGGTCGTCCGCGGAGACCTCCACCTGACCTCGGACCACCGGGCGCACCGCGCCGCCGTCCGATCGCGTCCACACCGATCCGTCCCAACGGTCGTAGGTGGTGGTCCGCCAGAAGGTCTCGATGTCGGAGCGGACGACCATGACGATCGCGTCGGTGAGCCGGGGCCGAGTGGTGGTGTCGAGCTGCTCCTGGATGGTCATGGCGTTGTCGGCGCCGCGGTCGAACTGGTCCGGTGAGTCGCCGCCCGACGGCGCTGCGGGCGACCTGTCCCCCGCCACGGGCCCGAGCACCATCGAGATGGCGGCCACGAGGGCCACCGCGCCGACCGCTGCCCGGATCGCCGCCGGCCACGGCCACGCCCGCCCGGACAACGGTGCGGCGACAGTCCCGTCGCTCGACGATCCCGACGAGCTCGATGCTCCCGGACCCGACGATGAAGACGACGGCGATGCCGACGGCGTCACCGGGCGACGCATGCGAGCGGCCGGGGACGGGCACAGCGCGAGCGCACCGGCGGTGGCCAGCACCCACACCAGGACGTCCTGCGCGGCGAGCACGCCGGACGCCTCGCGCAACCAGCCCAACCGCAACAACAGGAGCGCGCTCACGAACGCGTACGAGCGGACGATCCACCGCAACGGCACCGAGCGCAACGCCACCACCGCGACGACGGCGGTGACCACGGCGGCGTCGATGAACACGTGGCCGCTGCCGGAGACCGGGAGGGTGCCGAGCGCCGACCAGAACGCCACGCCGAGCAGCAACGCGATCACCGCCGTGATCACCGGCCCCGCCCGCCGCCGGTCCTCGGTGGCCGTCGGCCAGAACGGCACGGACGGCCGCGGGTCGTCGGTCGGCTCGTCAGGCATCGTCACCCCTCGGCGTGACGCGCAGCACCGACCAGCCGGCGGGCACCTCGCCCGGCTGACCTCGGGTGGCCGCGGCCAGTCGTGCGGCCACCATGTCGTCGTCGCCGACCTCGCCGTTCTCCGGCTCGGGTTCGGCGGTGCACAGCCGCACGCGAACGCCCCGCGCCCGCAGCGCCGCGGCGACGGCGGCCGCCCGGGCGACGGCCCCCTCGACGGCCCGGTCCTCGCCGTCGGCCAGCGGTGTGGTCGGCATGACCGGGAGCCCGACGGCGCCCTCCGGATCCGGACCGCCCAGGTCCGGACCGACCGGACCGGGACCGAGGTCAACGACCACCGCGACCGCACGATCCGCCGGCGGCTCCATCTCGCGCACCACGAGCGACCCCGTCCGGGCCGACGTGGGCCAGTGGACGAGGTGGGCGGGGTCGCCGGTCACGTACGGCCGGACCGACCGGGTGGTGTCGCCGCCATGACCGGTGGACGTGGTGGCGAGCTCGCCGATCGAACCCGCCTCCGGCTCGGGGAGTCGCTCCACGTCGATCGGCCGGGGACCCACCTCGAACGGGCGGTCCAGGTCCAGGACCACGGCGCGGGACGCGTGCACGATGCCGAACGGGGCGTCGCTGGTGATGCGGACCGACAGCCGCTCGAACCGGCCACGCCGCACCGCCCTCAACGGCACGGCCACCTCGGTGGGGGTGCCCGGCCCCACCGGCACGGACTCGGTGGCGTCGACCCACCGCAGCTGCACCTCGGAGGCCCGGGCGCCGACCCGCAGCCCGACCGATGTGGACTCCCCCACCCGGATCGGTCGCCGGGGCGCGTCCGCCGCGCCGGCGATCGGCTCCACGCTCACGAGCAGCACCACCACGCACGGCCAGACCGCACCAACGACCAGCAGTCCGAGGGCTGCGGCCCACACGAAGCCCGCCATCCCCGGATCCGCGACCGCGGGACCGATGAGCACGAACAACGCGACGGCGACGGCCACGATCACGCCCATGGGCGTGGGATGCACCCGGAACATCCGCGGCGGGCGGGTGTCGGGCGGGAGCGTGGACGGATCCACGCGCCGGCCCGGCCTCACGCGCACGCGTCCTCCGGCGCTGTGTCCCACCAGCAACACCCGTTCGGTGTGTGCCTGCAGGACGGAGCGGCCAGCGGGTCCACGATCCTCACCTAGGCGGTGGGCCGGGGGACGGGGACCCGGGACAGCAGCTCGGTCAGCACGGCGCCCGCCGAGGACGAGTCGACGCGTCCGCCCACGAGCACCCGGTGGCGACAGGCCCCCACGAAGATCGCCTGGACGTCCTCAGGGGTGACGTGGTCCCGACCGTCGACGACCGCGTGCGCCCGAGCGAGCCCCATCATCCCGGTGGACACGCGGGGCGACACGCCGTGGCTCAGGCGGGGGTCCATCCGCGTCGCCTCGACCAGGTCCAACAGGTAGTCGACGATCGGCGCCGCGGCGTAGAGCTGGGCGGTGGCGCGCTGCACGCCGACGAGCTCCTCGGGCGACGTCACGGGCCGCACCTGGTCGAGCACCCCCACGCCGCCCTCGCCGGTCACGATCTCCCGCTCGGCCTCACGGTCGGGCAACCCCATGGAGAGCACGAGTGCGAACCGGTCGAGCTGGCTCTCGGGCAGCGGGAACGTGCCGACCTGGCCGAACGGGTTCTGCGTGGCGATCACCAGGAACGGCTCCGGCAGGTTCCAGGTGGTGCCGTCCACGGTGACGTGGTGCTCCTCCATGGGCTGCAGCAGCGCGGCCTGGGTCCGCGGCGAGGCGCGGTTGACCTCGTCCACCAGCACCACGTTGGCGAACAGCGGCCCCGGCCGGAACTGCCACTCGCCCGTGTCGGGACGGTGGACCGACGTGCCCGTGATGTCGGTGGGCAGCAGATCGGGGGTGCACTGCACACGACCGAAGCGGCCGCCGATGGCGGCGGCCAGGCTCCGGGCGAGCAGGGTCTTGCCGGTCCCGGGGAGGTCCTCGACGAGCAGGTGCCCGCAGGCGAGGAAGGTGGCCACGGCCAGATCGACCGCCTGAGGCTTCCCCCGCACAGTCGTGGCGACGGCGCCGCGCAGCGCGGCGGCGACTTCGGTGGGCGCCCGCATCAGCTGAGCGGCGCGTTCGGCGGCTCGTCGTGGTGCTCCCGCACCACCGGCGGCAGCTCCCAGTCGCCGAGCGGCTCCGCAGCGTCGCGCTCGACGTGCGGATGCAGGCCGTCGGCCGGCGCGCCGGGCACCACGGGCGGCGCAGGCTGCTGGAGCTCGGGCGGCAGTGGCGGTGGAGCGTGAGGGGCCGGAG
>JAEXGP010000246.1 GCA_023450775.1 Actinomycetes bacterium
ACGGCGCGGGGGTCGTGGCGCAGCTCGTGGCCGGCGCCGTTGATCACCCGCAGCTCCGCCCGGCCGTGGGCCGCCGCGATCGCCCGGCCGTCCTCGAGCGGTGTGAGGTCGTCGCTGTCGCCGTGGATGACGAGCAGCGGCCGGGGCGACAGCTGGCGGGCCGCGGCGAGCGGCCGCACCTCGCGCAGCTCCGCCGACCACTTGTCGAACGCCGGCGGGAAGTCCAGGTCCTTGATCACCCCCACCTGCCGGGCGTGCAGGAGCAGCCGTCGCGGGTGCCGGGCCCAGTCGTCGAAGTCGCCCGGGGCGGCCAGCGTGGCGACGCCCCGCACCGACGGGTTGCGCGCCCCCTCGCAGAGCGCCAGCGAACCGCCCGTGCCGGACCCGCAGACCCACACGCCCGTCACGCCGAGCTGGGCGACGTGGTCGACGGCGGCGTGGATGTCGTCGAGCCAGCCCTGGAGCGAGAAGTCCCCTTCGGCCGTCCCGCAGCCGCGGAAGTTCATGGTCAGCACGACCCAGCCGAGCTCGGACGCGATGCGCGCGGCCAGCTCGGGGAACGACTTGCCGGACTGCTGGCTCTCGCGGCCCCGCGTGGGGAACCCGTGGCACAGCACCAGCCCCGGCGCGTCGTGCGCGGGCACGAGCGGCTCGGCCAGGTGCCCGCTCAGCAGCAGGTCACCCGAGCGGAACGTGTAGTCCATGACCGGCGGCCCCGAGGGCTCGGTGGACCCGTTCGACCCGTTGACGGGGCCTCCCTGCGGCTGATCGGTCACCGTGCGCCGCGCCTCAGGCGTCGCTGAGGTGCTTCTGCTTCCCGTAGAGGTGGTAGCCGCGGTTGCGAGCCTCGGCGAGCGTGTCGGGGGCGAAGCACAGGAAGGTCTCGGCCGCCATCAGCTCCTCGATGAGGTGCTCGTCCTCGGGCCCGAGCGCGTCCACGTCGTAGACCACCTGGGTGCGCTTGTCGCCCACGTACTGGTGGTGCTCGAACTTGCCGGGACGGTCCATCTGGTGCGGTCTCCTCGTGCGGCGGCCCTGCTGTGCCCGGACATCGTAGGACCGGAACGCGACCCGTCCGGTTCCGGCACCGTTCTGGTGCGCACGTTCTGTTGCGCGATGTGCGGCCCAGAGGCCGCACATCGCGCAACAGAACCGGGGCGCTCAGTCCAGCTTCCCGCTCCCGGACGCTCAGTCCAGGTCGTCGGGGCCCGAGACGCGGGGACCGATCGCCCCGATCGCCTCGTAGTAGCGCTCCTCCACGTCGAGCACGGTGACCACGTCGGCGTCCGCGATCTCCACGCCCTGCTCCTCCAGCCGGCCGAGCACCCAGGCGATCGGCTCGTCGTCGGGGACGACCACGAGCGCGTCGCCGATGTCGTCGGCCGTCTTCTCGGACGCCACGCCCTTGGACGCCAGGTAGTCGCAGTGCGCGAGCAGGACGGCGCGCACGTCGTCGTAGCTGAGCTCCGCGGTCAGGTCGTCGGGCAGCCGGTCCGCCACGAAGTCCACGGCCTCCTCGAGGTCGTAGACGCTGCGGCGCGGCCGCACCGCCAGGCTGCCCGTCACCCCGCCGATCGTGACGGCGGCGATGACGAAGCAGACCAGGGCGGCGAGGACGATCCAGATCCACACGGCGGTGCGCCCCTGCGGGGATCCGGCCCGGACGGGCTCAGATCCCGATGCGCTGGGCGAGCAGCTCGCGGTGGTAGGTCGGATCGCCGAAGAGCAGTTCGGAGCTCTTGGCGCGCTTGAAGTACAGGTGCGCCGGGTGCTCCCAGGTGAAGCCGATGCCGCCGTGGATCTGGATGTTCTCGGCCGCGGCGTGGAAGTAGGCCTCCGAGCAGTACGCCTTGGCGAGCGAAGCAACCGAGGGCAGCTCGTCGTTCAGCTCCGAGGCGCACCAGCCGGCGTAGTAGGCCGCCGACTTGGCGGACTCGACCTCGAGCAGCATGTCGGCGCACTTGTGCTTGATCGCCTGGAACGAGCCGATCGGGCGACCGAACTGCACGCGGTCCTTGGCGTACTGGACGGCCGACTCGAGGACCTCCTGCGAGCCACCGACCTGCTCGGCGGCGAGCCCCACCGCGGCGAGGTCGAGGACCGTGGACAGCACGTCCCAGCCACCGCCGTCGGTGCCGATGAGCGTCGCGGGCACGTCCGCGTACTCCAGGCGGGCCTGCTTGCGGGTCTGGTCCATCGTCGACAGCGCCGTGCGGGTCAGGCCCGCGGCACCGCCGGCCACGGCGAACAGGCTCACGCCCGCGTCGGTGCGGGCGGCCGTGATGATCAGATCCGCGGTGTGGCCGTCGAGGACGTACAGCTTGGTGCCGTTGATCTTCCAGCCGTCGCCGTCGGCGGTCGCGGTGGCGGTCACGGCCGACTCGTCCCACTTCCCGTTGGGCTCGGTATAGGCGAGGGTCGCCACCGTCTCACCCGAGGCGATGCCCGGCAGGTAGGACTTCTTCGCGTCCTCGTCGCCCGAGTGGATGAGCGTCTGGCCGGCCAGGACGACGGTCGAGAAGTACGGGGCGCACAGCAGGCGGCGGCCCATCTCCTCGAGCACCACGATCAGCTCGACGAAGCTGTAGCCGGAGCCGCCGTACTCCTCGGGGATGACCAGGCCCTGCAGACCCATCTGCTCGGCCATCTGCGTCCACACCGCGGTGTCGTAGCCGGACTCGGTGTCCATGAGCTCGCGGACGGTCGCCTCGTCGGACTTGGCGTTGAGGAAGTCCCGGACGACCTTGCGGAGCTCTTCCTGCTCCTCGCTGAATGCGAAGTTCACTGTGCGTTCCCCCTGGGATGCGTCGGAGTGCGTCGTGCGGCGCAGGTTCTACACCGACCGGCGGGACCGCGCACGCCGCTGTGTGTCCACATGTGTACGCACACCCGACGCGATCCGCACCACGACGGCAGGAACGGGCCCCCGACGCCGGTAGCGTCGTAGCCATGTCCGACACGACGCCCGACGGATCGGCCCCCCTCACCCGCACCGGACGGGTCGGCTACGCCCCCGGCGTCTACGACCTGTTCCATGTCGGGCACCTCAACATGCTGCGCAACGCCTCGCAGTTCTGCGACTACCTGATCGCCGGCGTCGTCAGCGACGAGATGGCGCAGCGCAACAAGGGCAACCGGCCGGTGGTCCCGCTCGAGGAGCGCCTGGAGATCGTCGGCGCCATCCGCTGGGTGGACGAGGCGGTCGCCGAGGACGTGCCGCACAAGCTCGAGATGTGGGAGCGCCTGCGCTTCGACGTGATCATCAAGGGCGACGACTGGAAGGGCACGGACAAGGGCGACAAGTTGGAGTCCGACTTCGCCGCCCACGGCGTGGACGTGGCCTACGTGCCCTACACGCAGCGGACGTCGAGCTCCATGCTCCGTCGCATCCTCGAGCGCGAGCTCGAAGCCTGAGGGCGGGAAGTTCGATTCACCCGTTCGACACGCTGGGTGGTTCCACCCAGGCCGACTGGCGCGCCCGCGGCCCGGTTGACGACGGTTCCGTCACGGAGCGTCACAGAGCTGTCACAGTTGCACCCGTGTCATTCGTGACGACTTCACGACTTCTGCAACACAATCGCAACATCCTCGGATAGGCTCCTGCTCGTTGGGGATCGAGAAATCGGGCTCAACCTCTGCCGCTCGTAGGTCGATGGACCTACAGACCGGACCGCTGCCAAGGGAGAGCTCCGCGTGAAGCACCGGATCCACATCGTCACACTGACCGCACTCGTGACCCTCGCCGCTGCGGCGTGCTCGGGCACGCCGGGGATCGACGGCGATCAACCACCCACCACCGCCGCCGGGCGCCCCTCGACGTCCAAGCCGACGTCGACGAGCACCACGCTGGCGCCGACCCAGCCCGTCTCGCCGACCCCGGCCCCGACGCCGAGCCCCACGCCCAGCCAGGTCGTCGGCGTCGGCACCACGCTCGGCTCCACCAACTACCCGGTGCCCGCCGGGGCGCTGGTCGTCGCCACGAACGGCAACGACACCAACCCGGGCACCACCGCCGCCCCGCTCCGCTCGCTGGGCCGGGCCGTCGCCGTGGCGCCGTCGGGTGCCACGATCGTGCTCCGCGCCGGCACGTACCACGAGTCGGTGACCATCCCGTCGGGCAAGGCCCTCACCGTGCAGAACTGGCCGGCCGAGGTCGTCTGGTTCGACGGCAGCGAGCCGCTCAGCGGCTTCGTCGCCGACGGCGCCCGGTGGCGCAAGGACGGCTGGACCGCCAAGTTCGACCACTCCCCCACCTACACCCGCGGCGCGGCCGACAGCACCCAGGAGGCGTGGGGCTTCGTGAGCGCCAGCTACCCGATGGCCGCCCACCCCGACCAGGTGTGGATCGACGGTCAGGCCCAGTCGCAGGTCGCGTCGGCCGCCCAGGTCGGCGCCGGCACGTTCTACAAGGACGACGGCGGCAACCGCCTCTACCTCGGCACCGACCCGTCGGGACGTGACGTCCGGGGCGCGACGCTGGTGAAGGCGCTGTCCATCCGCGGCGCCGGCTCGACCGTTCGCGGCATCGGCTTCCGTCGCTACAGCCCGTCGGTGCCCGACATGGGCGCCATCACCGCCGAGGCGTCGAACGTCACGCTCGAGCACCTCGTCGTCACCGACATGGCCACGACCGGCGTGAGCGTGCTCGCTTCGAACGGCACCCTCCGCAACCTGGACGTGTCGCGGTCCGGCATGCTCGGCATCCACGCCAACTACGCCGACAACCTCAAGGCCCTCGGCGTGATCGCCCAGCGCAACAACGTCGAGCGCTTCAACCAGGCGCCGGTCTCCGGCGGCTTCAAGGTCACCCGCACCCGGGGCGTGACCGTCGCCAAGAGCGTGTTCCGTGACAACCAGGGTCCGGGCTTCTGGGCCGACGAGTCCGTCTACGACGTCAAGGTCACCGGCTCGGACATGATCGGCAACAGCGGCCACGGCACCTCGATCGAGCTGTCCGCCAAGGCGCTGTTCGCCGACAACGTCGTGTCCGGCAACGGCGGCAACGGCATCAAGGTCAACGACACGTCCGACGTGACGCTGGTCAACAACACGTTCGTCGGCAACAACCGCCCGGTGAACATCGTCCAGGACTACCGCCGGGCCGCCGATCGCTCGACGCCGGGCCACGACCCCCGCCAGCCGTTCCCGGATCCGACGATGACCTGGATCAACGGGCCGGCGCTCGTGCAGGGCAACGTGATCTCGGCGCCGTCCGCCGGCAACTGCCTCCTCTGCGTGGAGGACTACTCCAAGCAGTACACCGCGGAGCAGCTGAAGATCTCGGCGACCGGCAACGCCTACCACCGCAACTCGGCCGGCTCGCCGACGTGGCTCGTGGTGTGGTCGAAGGGCGCCGGCAACCCGGCGGTCTTCAACGACCTGGCGGCCTTCCAGTCCGCGACCGGACAGGAGGCCGCAGGCCGCATGAGCACCGGCACCGCCCTGACCGACGGCGCGGGCAAGGCCACGGCGCTCGGCAGCCAGCTGGACGCCGCAGCGCCGCCGCTGCCGGCATCGGTCGCCGGGGTGATCGGCCAGTCCACCGGCGTGCGCCACTACGGCGCCTTCCGCTGAGCCGACGGACCAGCTGAGCCGACGGACCAGCTGACCGACGGATCTGCTCCGACCCGGCCGCTCAGGACAGGGCGGCCGGGGCGAGCAGCCGCAGCTGCTCCATGATCTCGGACCGGTAGCGCGCCGGGGAGTACCGCTCCTCGGCGCGTGCCGCGTCGCTGATCGCGAGCAGCCGCACCTCGTCCCAGTGCTCGACCAGGTCGTCGACGGCGTCAGCGAACTCGCTCGGCCGGCCGGGCGGCACCGACCGGGCGGCCTCGGCGCCCGACACCGCCTCGAGCAGACCGCTGCTGGCGCTGGCGATCACGGGCCGCTGCGCGAGGGTGCCCTCGACGGCGGTGTTGCCGAACGGCTCGTCGCCCCTCGATGGCACCAGCAGGATGTCGGTCTCGTCGAGCAGCGGCCAGATGCCGTCGACGTAGCCGTGGAGGGTGACGGCTTCGGGATCGGACAGCGCGGCGATCCGGCGGCGCATCTCCTCCTCGACGTGCTCGTAGCCCGGATAGATCGAACCGGCCACGTCGAGGGTCACCGGGCGACCTCGCCGCTGCAGCTCCCGGATCGTGTCGATCGCGTCGAGGATGCCCTTGCGCTCCGACAGGCGGCCGACGAACAGCAGGCGCACCGGCCCGTCGATGCGCTCCCGAGGGGGTCGCGGTGACGACGGGCCGATCACGCCGTTGTAGACGACCGTGCTGCGCCGGCCGAGGCGGCCGATCACGTCGGTCAGGACCTTCTCGGAGAAGCGGCTGTTGACGATCAGCCGGTCGGCGAGCAGCAGCGGGCTGGCGAGCGCGGTGCGGACGGGCCGCGACGGCGCGGACTCGGCCTCGTGCACGTGGCACACCGATGGCACGCGGGCGACCTTGGCCAGGCCCAGCCACTCGGGAGCGGTGAGGGTGCTGAGGTACAGCACGTCGGGACGGACGTCCTTGAAGAGCGCCATACCCGGCCGGTAGGAGCCGATGGCGTCGCCGGCCAACGCGACCAGACCCCGCGGCGACATGTACGCGCGGCGCAGCACCGGTGTCCGGCACAGGCGCACCTCGGCGCCGCGCTCCTCGATCAACGGCAGCAGCGGTCCGGTCTCGGGCAGGGTCACGACGGCGCGGTGGCCGCCCTCGACGATCGCGTCGATGCTCTCGAGCAGCATCCGGTCCGAGCCGTAGAGGTCGGGACTGGGATGAGCGACCAGGACGGTGCCGCTCATGCGGTCACCGCGACCGGCCCGTCCGCGACCTCCGCCGCGTCGATGCCGACCGCGTCCTCCAGGGCGCTGCGGCGGGCGACCACGTACCAGCCGATGCACATGAACAGCCACGTGCTGGCGAAGTTGGCGAGCGACCCCGCGCCCTCGAAGAAGATCGAGTCGACGAGCAGGAACGTGATCACGCCGAGCATCATCGCCCGGTCGAGCGCGAGGTTCCCCGAGCCCGTCTTGGGCAGGTGCCGGATGCCCAGGATGAGCGAGACGACCATCCCGACCCACACGAGCAGGCCGACGAAGCCGAGCTCGACCAGCACGTTGACGACCGCGTTGTGGCCGCCGCCCAGGCCGGTCTCCTCGTAGAAGATCCCCCGGGAGGCGGTGATGCCGTTGCCGAACAGCGGCTGCTCCCTGACCGCCTCGAACGCGACGTCCCAGAGCTCGGTGCGGTTGTTGAGGGAGGTGAGCTGCGTGGAGTCCTCGCCGCGCTCGAAGTACGTCGTGATCTGCTGGCTGGCGACGAGCGCGACCCCGGCGAGCAGGACCAGGCCCACGAGCGCGATCTCGATGAGCGCCCGACCGCGGCGCGACGACAGGATCAGCACGGCAGCGCCGCACACGCCGCCGAGGATGGCGCCGCGTGTCTGTGCCATCAGCCCGCCGCCGGCGACGATGGCGAGCAGCACCGAGTAGGTGAGCACCGACCAGTGGGGGCCCGGCCGCTGCTTGCGACCGCCGGCGAGGTAGCCCACGGCCACGACGGCGGCCAGGCACGTCATCGCCCCCGACACCGTCGGGTGCACGGCGAGCCAGGTGAAGCGGCCCTCCTGGATGGAGTTGATCGGCGTGCTGGGACGGACGAGGCCGTAGAGCACGCCGGCAGCGATCAGCAGCAGGTACAGGTGGGCGAACCGGTGGAACTGGGCCCGTCCACCGTCCATGGAGGCGACCACGATCGCCGCCAGCAGGATCGTCGCCTGGACGCAGCGGACCACGGCGTACTGCGGATACGGGGTGTAGGCGACCGAGAGGATCGCCAGGCCGACCAGGCACGCGGCCAGGAACAGCGGGGCCGGCACCTTGCGCAGCTTGGGCACGCGGAACCGGTCCATGACCAGGTAGCCCGCCACCAGGCCGTACAGCGCGAGCTCGATGATGATGGCCGAGTCGATGCCGCCGCCGAGCGCCTGGCCCGGGGGACGCGTGCGGTACTTGAAGTCGCTGCCGATGATGAACGCGATGCCGGCGAACGCCAACCACCAGTCGTCGACCAACCGGAGGAACCGGCTGGCGATGGATCCCTTCGGCGGTGCCACGTCGTCAGGATAGGGG
>JAEXGP010000380.1 GCA_023450775.1 Actinomycetes bacterium
GATCGACGCTCAACACCCCCTCCGCCCGATGCAGGCGGAACAGGCGGTCCGCCTCCGCTTCGATCCGCGCGGCGAACGCCATCGCCTGCGACCCGAACAGCTCGACGCTGGCGGTGAGCTGATCGCCGTGCAGATCGACCTTCGCATGGTTCCGCGGCAACGGCGGCTCCACACCGTCGGCATCCGCGAGGCGGGCCAGCTGCTCGACATCACGGGCGAACTGCGAGAACCGCGACTGCCGGCGACACAGATCGATCAACGAGTCCTGTGCGCCCTCGAACGCGTGACGGTTCCGCTCGTTCACATGCCGACACACCTCCCGCACCCGATCCACCGCCACCTCCCCGCGGCCGAGCGCAGCAGCCAACTTGGGTTGATGCCGGCGCAGCGTGTTCGCCACCGCCACATCCGCCTTCACCCGCTTCGGGTTCGCGCCATGACGCCACCCCGCCTCGTTCGCCGTCACATGACCCAGACGGCGGTCCGTCAACTCACGAGCCTCCAACTCCGCCAACATGCCGAACCGGGAACCATGAACCAGACGGTCGACCGCTTCGAGACCATCGAACAAGCCGAGCAGCGCGTCATCACTGAGCGCACGGACATCGGTCTCGTTCAACACCCGCAACGCATCCAGAACCGCAGCCGCCTCGGACGGCACCACGAACACCGGCTCCCCGAACGACACCACCACCCCACCGCCCTCCGCAGCAACGCCGTCGCCGCCAGCGGAGTCCTCCGAGCCGGTCGGCTCCTCGTTCCCTTCCCCAGTCGAACGCATGTTCGACACCATACGGAACGGGTACGACACTCACCGACAGTGCAGGACCGAGCACCAGTGGCGAGTGGCGTACCGTGCCGGGCGTGACCGTGACGTTCGGGGTCCACACGGGCCCGGCCAACACCACCGTCGACGAGCTCCGTGCCCTCTGGCGGCGCATCGAGGAGCTGCCGTTCGAGTGGATCTCGATCTGGGACCACTTCTACGCGGCGGACGGACGGTCGACGAACTGCCTCGACGCGGTCGTGGCCCACACCGCGCTCGCCATGGAGACCGAGCGCGTGCGGTGCGGGTCGCTCGTCTACTGCGCCGGATACCGCCACCCGGGCGTGCTGGCCAACGCCATCGCCGGCATCGACCATCTCTCGGGCGGGCGGGTCGACGTGGGCGTCGGCGCCGGGTGGCTGGGCGACGAGTACCGCGCCTACGGGATCCCCTACCCGTCGGCCGGCCGCCGGCTCGACCTCATGGAGGAGCACGTCCGGTGCCTGCGAGGGCTCCTCACGGGCGAGCCGTTCAGCTACGAGGGCGAGTTCTTCACGCTGAGCGACGCGGTCGTCGATCCGGCACCGGTGCAGTCGGAGGTCCCCATCTGGATCGGCGGCGGTGGCGAGCAGCGAACCCTGCGCATCGTCGCCGAGCTCGCCGACGGGTGGAACGTCCCCTTCATCGGTCCCGACGACTACGCGAGGAAGCGGGACGTGCTGGCGGGCTACTGCACGGATCTGGGTCGCGATCCGGCCGAGGTGCGCTGCTCGGTCAACGTGGGCTGCGCGCCCGACGACGAGTCGCTGCACCGGCAGTTCGGCGACATCGCCGAGTTCGTCCGCCCCGGCGTGCTCATGGGCAGCACCGACCAGATGGTCGACGCGATCGGGCGCTATGTCGACGCCGGCGCCGTCCAGGTCAACCTGGCGCTGCGGGCGCCGTTCGAGGTCGCCGCGCTCGACCACCTCGCCGGGGCGATCGAGCAGCTCGGGCAGGCGTGAGCGTCACATCGTGAGCGAGCCCCGACTCGACGACCTGACGCGCCAGCGGACCTACGTGGTCGGCAGTCGCCAGGGCCGGCCCAACCGTCCGTCGACCGACTGCCCGTTCTGCGTCGGAGGTCTGGAGGCCCCCGATCCGTACGACGTGCGGTGGTTCGTGAACCGCTGGCCCGCCATGGACGACGACCGCTGCGAGATGGTGCTGTACACGCCCGAGCACGACGCGGAGTTCTGGACGCTCGGGGTGGACGGCGCCCGGCGCGTCGTGGACCTGTGGGCCGAACGCACCGCTGCACTCGGTGCACGCGACGACGTCGAGTACGTGCTGGTGTTCGAGAACCGGGGCGCCGAGGTGGGCGCCACGATCCCCCACCCCCACGGGCAGATCTACGCCTACCCCGAGGTGCCGCCGGTCCCGCTCCGCGAGCTCGTCGACGGGGTGCTGGTGCCGGACCTCGTCCCAGACGACCTCACCGTCGCTCGGCACGGCGACTGGCTCACGTGGGTGCCGCACGCGCCGACCTGGCCGTACGAGCTGCGATTGGCACCGCTGACCGAGGCGCCCGACCTGGTCGACGAGCGCTGCGACCGCGACGGCCTCGCCGCGGCGCTGGTCGACGGGCTCGCACGACTGGACCAGCTCTTCGACGAGCCCATGCCGTACATGCTCTGGATCCACCAGCGGCCGACCGACGGTCGGGACTGGCCGGGCGCCCGGGTCCACGTGCACGTGTCGCCGCTGCACCGGTCCAAGGGGGTGCAGCGCTACGTGGCCGCGGCCGAGCAGGGTGGCGGCGTGTACTTCGACCCGGTCACGCCGACCGACGCGGCCGCCCAGCTGCGGGCGCTGCCGGGGATGCCCGCCGGAGGGACGCCGTGACCGAGTCCGTGACCGTGTGGGCGCCCGGGCGTGTGAACCTGATCGGCGACCACACCGACTACATGGGCGGACTCGTCCTGCCCATGGCCGTCCAGATGGGCACCACGATCACCGCCGAGCGCGACGAGGAGGGGTCTGGCCCGGGCCGGCTCGTGCTCCGCTCGGACCGGCTCGACGGCACGCTCGACGTGGCGCTCCCCATCACCGATGCCGCGGACGTGGAGCCGTCGTGGGGTCGCTACGCCGCAGGCGTGGCACAGGAGCTGGGCACGACGGTCGGCCTGGACGGCGACGTCCGGTCCGACCTGCCGATCGGCGGCGGCCTGTCGTCGAGCGCGTCGCTCGAGGTCGCCGTGGCGCTGGCGCTGGGAGCCACCGGGTCGCCGCTCGAGATCGCCCGGCTGTGCCGGCGGGCGGAAGAGGCGGCCACCGGGGTCCCCTGCGGGATCATGGACCAGCTCGCGGTCACCGCCGGGGTGGACGGCCACGCACTGCTCATCGATTGCGCGACCGACCAGGTGACGCCGGTCCGGGTGCCCGCGACCGCGTCCATCTGGGTGCTCGACTCGGGGGTGCCCAGGGAACTGGCCGGGTCGGCCTACGCCGACCGACGGTCCCAGGCCGAGGCCGCCGCGGCGATCGTCGGACCGCTCCCTCACGCGTCCATGGCCGACATCGACGCAATCGAGGATCCGGTCGCGCGGGCGCGCGGGCGCCACGTCCGCACCGAGTGCGACCGGGTGCACGCGCTGGCGGCGGCGCTCGTCGCGGGCGACCTCGCCCGGTCGGGCGAGCTGATGGTGGAGAGCCACCGGTCGCTGCGCGACGACTACGAGGTCTCCACTCCCGAGCTCGACGACCTGGTCGACCGCCTCGTCGGGACCGTCGGCGTCCACGGCGCGCGGCTCACCGGCGCCGGGTTCGGCGGCTGCGTGGTGGCGCTCGCCGATCGGGGCGTCGAGCTGCCGGGCATGCGGGTGCGCCCGACGGCCGGTGCGACCGTCTTCTGGGACTGAGGCGACCCTCCGGGATCGGGAGCGCGTCGCTCCTCGGCCGCACGCAACTCCGTGGACGGGCGTCGGGCGGCTCCGACACCATCCGCGCCGTGGAACCGATCACCGAACCGATCTGGACCGACGGCCTGGGGCCGGTCCTGTCCGCCGACCTGCTCGCCGCCCGCGACCGCCTGCCGACCAAGCCCGACGGCGTGGTCCTCGACGGGGAGCGCATCCGCCTGCGTCCGTCCGGACCCGACGACGTCGCCGAGCTGTTCGCGATCTCGGACGGCCGCCCCGTGGCGCGGATGGGCCGGGCGGTCGACGCCTACGACCCGGAGGAGCTGATCTGGCGGTACATGCCGGTCGGCCCGTTCGCCGACGAGGGCGAGTTCGCCGGGTTCCTGGACCGGTTCGCCGGTCTGCCCGACGCCCGCACCTTCGTCGTCGAGGATCGGGCGACGGGCCACCTGGTCGGCAGCGCCACCCTGCTCGCCAACTCGGCGACCGACCTCAAGGTGGAGATCGGGGCGCTCTGGTGCACGCCGGCGGTCCAGGGTCGAGGGGTGAACCTGGAGGCGTGCCGGCTGCTGCTGGAGCACCTGTTCGACCTCGGCTACCTGCGCGTGGAGTGGAAGTGCCACGCCGGCAACGCCCGGTCGCGGGCGGCGGCCCGGCGGCTCGGGTTCCGCTTCGAGGGAGTGCAGGAGCAGTGGTCGATCCAGAAGGGACGACGGCGCGACACCGCCTGGTTCCGGATCCTGCGCGAGGAGTGGCCCGGACTCGCGGGGGCGTGAGCGCCGCACGCTCGCGCGCGATGGGACGAGGGGACCCGGCGATCGGGCCGGCCGGCCGTCAGGTCGTCGGCGGGTGCTGCTGGCGGGCCAGCACCTGCGCCTTCTGCGCCTCGAACTCGGCGTCGCTCAGGTGGCCCTGGTCCCGGAGCGCGGCGAGCTTGGTCAGCTCGTCGGCCACGGAGCCGCCGGTGCCCTCGGCCGGCATGCGCACCCGGTCGAACTTGCGGTTCTCGTTGTCCTCCATGGTCTGGTACAGCAGGTTCTGCACCATCACGGGGTTGCGGATGTCCTCGAACCGCTGCTCGCCGCCGGTCCCCGCGGACTCGATCATCAGGTCGCCCGCCCGCACCATGCGCTCGAAGAGGTGCTGGTGGAAGAAGACCGTGTTGATCCGCTCGAGCGGGATCTCGATGCCCCGCTTGGAGATGATCCCCTCGCGGTAGATGCAGCGGTCCGTGGTGATCACGAAGTTCGTCGAGTACCACTTGATCAGACGCTGGAACAGGTAGAGCAGGCTCAGTGCGATCGCCAGGATGGCCAACCACTTGGTGGCGGTCCCGAACCAGCCGGTCCAGTCCTGCACCAGCAGGAAGATGCCGAAGGCGATCGACACGACGACCCAGACCACCGACCACATCAGCATGATCCAGTGGGGGTGCTCGTCCACGACGATCCGCTCGTTGGCGTGCAGGTTGCTGCGGTCGTAGGCCACGGCGCCAGCGTAACGGCGCGGCAGGGGCACGCGGCGTGAGGGCGGCGACCCGCGCCCACGGCAGGATCCGGCGCGCCGGTCACGGAGGGGGTCGCGCTGTCACGGGCCGCTGGTACGTTCGCCGCAGTGGCAGCCCCCACCGAGCTCCCCCTCCCCGACGACGGACCCGCGGCCGACTCCTCCCGTCTCCTCCGTGGCCTGAACGAGCACCAGGAGGCGGCGGTCACGTCGCCCGCGTCACCGTTGCGCATCCTGGCCGGCGCCGGGTCCGGCAAGACGCGTGTGCTCACGCACCGCATCGCGCACCGCGCCGAGACCGGCACGCTCGACCCCACGCGCGTGCTGGCGGTCACGTTCACGCGCAAGGCCGCGGGCGAGCTGCGCGACCGGCTCGGCCGCCTGGGCCTGCGCGACGGCGTTCACGCGGGCACGTTCCACGCGATCGCGTACGCCCAGCTCCGCCAGCGATGGGAGGAGCGTGGGATCGCGCCGCCCGAGCTGCTCGATCGCAAGGTGGGCTTCGTCGCGCGCCTCGTCCCCGGGCGCGGCGCTCGCAACGACCGCACGACGGCGCTCGACGTCACCACCGAGATCGAGTGGGCGGCTGCCCGTCGCATCACCCCCGAGCGCTACGAGCCCGAGGCGGCGCGGGCACGCCGCCGGCCACCGCTCCCGCTGGCCACCGTCGCCACCGTGTACGACCGCTACGTGGAGCAGAAGCGGCGCCGGCGGCTCGTCGACTTCGACGACATCCTCCGACTGGCGGCCCGGGACCTGGAAGCCGACCCGGTGTACGCCGCGGCGCGGCGCTGGCGGTTCCGGCATCTGTTCGTCGACGAGTTCCAGGACGTGAACCCGCTGCAGTTCCACCTGCTGCAGCAGTGGCTCGGGCCTGAGTCCGACGTGTGCATCGTCGGCGACCCCAACCAGGCCATCTACGCGTGGAACGGCGCGGACGCCCGGTACCTGGTCGACTTCGACCACTTCTTCCCGGGCGGCGACACCATCACGCTGGAGGACAACTACCGCTCCACGCCGCAGATCCTGGCGGTGGCCAACGGGGTGCTCCAGCGAGGCGCCAACGTGCCCATCCGGCTGCGGCCGCACCGACCCGCCGGCGCGGTCCCCACCGTACAGGCCCACGCGGACGACACCGCCGAGGCCCGAGCGGTCGCCCGCGCCTGCCGCGACGGGCACCGTCCCGGGGTGCCGTGGTCGGCGCAGGCGGTCCTGGTGCGCACCAACGCCCAGGCCACGCTCATCACCGAGGCCATGACCGCCGCCGGCGTGCCCCACCGCGTCCGCGGCGCCGGCCGGTTGCTCGAGCAGCCCGAGGTGACCGAGGCGCTGCAGGTGATCCGGCGCTCGCCCTCGCTCGACGTCGCGCTGGCCGACCTGGAGCACGACGTGGTCGGCGGCGACCGGCTCACCGAGGAGCGCGCCGCCAACGTCGCCGAGGTGGTGCGCCTGGGTCGCGAGTACCTGGCGCTCGAGCCGTCGGGCGACGTCGCGTCGTTCCTGGCCTGGCTCACCACCACGCTCCGGGACGAGGACCGCGGCGGTGGCGACGCCGTCGAGATCGTCACGTTCCACGCCGCCAAGGGACTGGAGTGGTCGGTCGTCCACGTCGCCGGGTTGGAGGAGGGCTACGTGCCCATCCACCACGCCGAGACCACCGAGGACGTCGACGAGGAGCGCCGGCTGCTCTACGTGGCGCTCACCCGGGCCCGCGACGAGCTGCACTGCACCTGGGCGCGCAAGCGCACGTTCGGGTCGCGGACCATGAACCGCACGCCGTCGCCCTGGCTCGAGTCCATCGAGACGACGCTCGGCGTGGCGCCCACCCAGGTGTCGCGCGCCAAGGGCGCCGAGCGGGCGCGGGCGGCGCGGACGGCCATCCCCAAGAAGGGCACACCGGCCAGCGGACCCGAGAAGGAGCTGTTCGAGGCGCTCCGCACCTGGCGCCGCGAGCAATCGCGGGCCGCTGACGTCCCCGCGTTCGTGATCTTCAACGACGCCACGCTCTCGGCCATCGCGTCACGGCGCCCGCGCTCGCAGTCCCAGCTGCTCGACGTCCCCGGGGTCGGACCGGTCAAGGCCCAGCGGTTCGGTCCCGACGTGCTCCGGATCGTCGCCGACGCGCCCAGCTGACCCGAGAACGCCCCTGAGCTCGGGACACGCCGCGCCCACATCGGGCGCGAGTCGACCCGAGAACCAGCGACCCGAGAACGCCCCTGAACCCGGGACATGCCGCGGCCACATCGGGCGCGAGCCGACCCGGGAACCAGCGTCCCGAGTTCGGGGGTCAGTCGTCGCGGTCGGCGAGCAGCTGCTGGAAGCGTCCCTCTCCGAAGGCGATGAACAGGCCCTCCGCCTCGGCGCGCAGCTCACCCTCGGCCACGATCGTGCCCCTGGTCCAGATCTTGCGACCCTCGCGACGGTCGAGCCACGCCTCCATGCGCAGCGGCGTGTTGAGCGGGGTGGGCCGCCGGTAGTCGACCTCCAGGTGCGCGGTCATGCCCTGGGTTCCCGACAGCGACTGCGCGGCGCCGAGCAGCTCGTCGAACGCGCCGGCCACGTAGCCGCCGTGGAGGCAGCCCGGTGGGCCCTCGTACGCCGGCCCGAACGTCACGTCGCACACGACCCGGTCACCCACGTGCTCCATGCGCATGGGTGGCGACATGGGGTTGGCCAGACCGATGAACGGGCTGTAGTCGAAGAACTCCCAGACGCCGGACTCCATGGGGATCCCGCCCGCGTTCGCGGCCTCGGCGAAGCCCTGGTAGGTGTGGCCCGACGGCAGCGCACCCAGCACGGCGGCCAGGTTCTCCAGGTCATCGGCCGCCGAGGCGAGGTCCTCCGTGGTGGCCGTGGTGGACACGAGCGACGCCATGATGTCGCGCATGGCCTGGGCCAGCCGCCGGACCTCGACACGGTGCGGCGTCAGCTCCAGCGATGCGACCCCCTTGACCCGTGGCGGCGTCGGCGGCTCGGCCGCGTCCTCCGCACTGGCGGGACCGTCGGTGCCGGCAGGACCGTCGGCGCCTGCAGGACCGGTCACGCCGCCTCCACGTCGTAGACGGCGAGGACGGGCGTGTGGTCCGACGGCTTCGAGCCCTTGCGAGCATTGCGGTCGATGAGGTCCACGCTGGCGCGCTCCGCCAGCGCGTGCGACGACAGCAGGTAGTCGATGCGCATGCCGCGGCGCTTGTGGAAGTCGCCGTTGCGGTAGTCCCAGTACGAGAAGATCCCGTCCTGCGGGTACCGCTGCCGCAGCGTGTCGACGAGGCCCCACTCGGTGACCGACGCCAGGGCCGCCCGCTCGTCGGGCGTGACGTGCGTGGAGCCCTCGAACGCGGCGGGGCTCCACACGTCCTGGTCGGTCGGCGCGATGTTCCAGTCGCCCAGCAGGACGAGCAGCTCGTCGGGCGAGTGGTGCGCGTCCAGGTGGCCTCGCAGTCGGGCCAGCCACGCGAGCTTGTAGAAGTAGTGATCCGCCCCGACCTCGCGCCCGTTGGGCACGTACACCGTGCCGATGCGGACCCCGCCGCAGGTGGCCCACAGGATCCGGGCGTCGGGGTCGGGCTCCTGGTCGTCGTCGAAGCCGGCCACGACGTCGTCGATGCCCACCTTGGACAGGATCGCCACGCCGTTCCAGCGACCCTGGCCGTGGTGCACCGAGTCGTAGCCGAGCCGCTGGAAGTCCATGCCCGGGAACTGGGCGTCGGACATCTTCGTCTCCTGCAGGCACAGCACGTCGGGCTGGACGTCGGCCAACCACTCCTCCACCCGGGGCATCCGGGCGTTGAGCGAGTTCACGTTCCACGTCGCGATCAGCACCGGCCGCAATCTATGCGACGACCGCCGACGGCTCGGCCGGCGGACGGGTCGCGAGCAGCTGAGCGGGCGGCGCGAGGGGCCCGAACATGCCTCGGGACCCCACGGGGCGGGCCGGTAGGCTGGCGGTCGTGAACGACTCCCCCTCCCAGGCCGGCGCCGCAGCTGCGGGCTCGGACCAGGCCGCCTCGGAACCCCTCGGCCCCAACGCATGGCTGGTCGAGGAGATGTACGAGCAGTACCAGAACGACCCCACCTCGGTCTCCGAGACGTGGCAGGACTTCTTCGGCGACTACACCCCGCCCGGCCGGCCCGCCGTCGCGGTGGCGG
>JAEXGP010000360.1 GCA_023450775.1 Actinomycetes bacterium
CCCGGCAACCCACAGCCAGTTCCGCGTCAGGACGGCGCGCGCTCGGGTGCCGCCTCGCCCAGGCGGACCACGACCACGCCGGCCAGCACCACCCCGGCGCCCACGAGCTGCACGGCCAGCGGCACCTGCCCGAGCAGCACCCACGCGAACGCGATCGCCGCGATCACCTCGGTGAGCGCGACGAACGACGCCAGGCGCGAGCCGAGCCGACGGGTGGCCGCGATGCCGGTCACGTACGCGAACGCCGCGGTCACCAGGCCGAGCACCAGGACCGGCACCCACCACGGCACGTCGAGCGAGCGGAAGCCCACCGGATCCGTGGACGCGGTCGCCGGCAGCACGCCCGTCGCGCACGCCGCACCCAGGATCACCCCGCCGACCACCAGCCCCGACGCGGCCAACGTGATCGGAGGCAGGCCGGTGGTGTCGTCGGCCGACATGACGAAGTAGGTCGCCGCGCCGACCATGGCGGCCAGCGCCCACAGCACGCCGATCACGTCCGCGCCACCGCCCGAGGTGCCCGAGCCGAACAGGTCGAGCAGCAGGGGCAGGCCGCAGAGCGCGATCGCGGCGCCGAGCACCGTCAGCCGGCTCGGCCGCTGGCGGTGCACCGCCCACATCCACCCCACGACCGCGACGGGCGCCGTGTACTCCACCAGCAGCGCCACACCGACCGGCAGGCGGGACACGGCGTAGAAGTAGCAGAGCTGCGTGGCCGCGACCGCGAGCACCCCGTACGCCACGATCGTGCCGGCGTTGCGTCGCAGCACCTCCCACCGGCCCTGCACGGCGCGGAGCCCGGGCACGGCCAGCACCAGCGCGGCGACGGCCACCC
Organism: Actinomycetes bacterium; assembly: GCA_023450775.1. Lineage (GTDB taxonomy): Bacteria > Actinomycetota > Acidimicrobiia > Acidimicrobiales > Microtrichaceae > Dermatobacter. The sequence continues at coordinate 836 of JAEXGP010000360.1, forward strand.
GGGCGGTGACGGCGGCGCCGGCGGTCCAGCCCGAGTCCATCATCGCGGTGGCGAGCGAACCCGACAGGCCGAAGGACGCCGCGGAGACGACCGCGAGCGGGAGGCCCGAACGGAGCTCGTTCGCCCGCGCGACCGCGGCGTCGTCGACCACCGCGTCGGCCAGGCCGCTCAGGAGCGCACGAAGCGGATGTCGAGCGACCGCAGGTACGTGTGGAGCCCGGCGTCCTGGACCGGGAACAGGTGCGCGGGCGCGCCCGACTCGTTGACGTGGGCGTGCCACAGGCCCGGCGGGGTCACGAAGGCGCCGCCGGGCTCCCACTCCACGCGGACCGGGTCGACGATGTCGCCGCGCTCGTCCACCTGGTCGCCGACCAGGGTGTAGCAGCCGGGCAGGCAGTCGACGATGAGGTCGAGGGCGACGGACTGGTGCCGGTGCGGGCGCTGGACCGCGCCCACGGGCAGCAGCCCGTACATGGCCCACAGCACGTGTGTGGCGGTCAGCGTCTGCGGCTGGGACGCGCCGGCCAGGAGCACGCTCACCCGGTTGCGGTCCGCAGCGCGGGGGTCCGACGCGACGAGATCCAGCTGGCGGCGGATCTCGGCGGCCTCCCAGCGGGTGGCCGTGAACCGGGGCTCGACCGGCGCCACGCCCAGGTAGCGCAGGAGGGGCTCGTCGGTCACCCGGTAGATCACGGCGGGCTCCGACTCCGACACCGCGTCCACCCGGTGGACCGCGGGCGCGCCGGCGGGTAGCACGAGCACGTCGCCCGCGGACCACGTCACCGCCCGATCGGCGAGCTCGGTGACACCGCCGCCCCGGAGCACGATGTGCAGCTCGGAGGTGGCGGTGGCCGACGTCCGCAGCGCCTCACCCGGGAGGATGTGGACGAACGACGCCAGCAGTGCGGGGCTGGTGGCCGGACCCTCGGCGCCGGGCGTGGCCGTGCCGAGGTCGGCCGACAGGTCGAAGTGCTCGATGCCGGTCGGGTGCTCGCCCACGAGCGCGGAGGGCATGGAGCGGATGGGCACCCGTGGCGTGTGGCCCGATCGGATGGGATCGGCGGCCGTCGTGTACTCGAAGTACCGGGCGTCGGCGGCCCAGTCCTCGGTCACCGCGCCGACGGGGAGGCCGCCTTCGGTCAGGGTCATGGCCCCAGACTGCCCCCCGACCCGGCCGGTCGCCACCCCGCCGGACCGCCCGCGTCCTCGACCACGAGACCCGCCCGCTCGAGCGCCCGCAGGTGCGCCAGCACCGAGCGACCGGCCGGGGCGTGCAGCTCGGGTCGGACCTCCGCGTACATCACGGCGACCAGCTCCTCGACCGTGCGGGGACCGGCGTCGAGGAGCTCGAGGATCTGGCGGTCGCGGTCGAGCCGGTGCGCCACGAGCGCCTCCACGTACGGGCCCGGCTCGGTGATCGGCGGTCCGTGGGTGGGCAGGTAGGTGGCGTCCGCGCCCGCGGCCTGCCGCTCGACCAGGCGTCGGAGGTTGGCGACGTAGTCGGCCATGTCGCCGTCGGGCGGCGACACGACGGTGGTGGACCAGCCCATGACGTGGTCGCCTGGGAACAGCAGGCGCCGCTGGGTCTCGGCGTAGCAGACGTGGTTGGAGATGTGCCCCGGCGTGTGGAGGCACTCGAAGCGGAAGCCGTCGCCGCTCAGCACGTCCCCGTCGCGGACGACCACGTCGGGCACGAAGTCGCGGTCGCCCGACTCGTCGGCCTCGGGGTCACCCGCCCCGGAGCCAGCGGCGCCGGTGTCGGCATCGCCGGAGGTGGCGTCGACCGGGTGCGGGCCGAAGCCGTAGGTGGGAGCGCCCGTGGCGGCGCTGATCGCCGCGGCGGCCGGCGAGTGATCCGCGTGGGTGTGGGTCACGAGCACGTGGGTGACCCGGCGACCGTCGAGCGCGGCCAGCAGCGCGTCCACGTGCGAGGCCAGCTGCGGTCCCGGGTCGATCACCGCCAGCTCGCCGTCGCCGACGATGTACGTGCCGGTCCCCCAGGCCGTGTACTTGCTGGGGTTCTCCGCCACCACGCGGACGACACCCGGCGACACGTCGACCGCCGTGCCGTACTCGGGGTCGAACTCCGTCAGGAAGCGCAGCGCCACCCGGCCACGCTACGACGCCGCTCACCCGGGCGACGGCCGGCGGTGCCACGATGGGCGGGCCATGCCCGAGTCGACGCTGCACGACCCCGACCACCCGCCGCCGGCCTCGGTGCCCGCACTGGCGGTCCCAGACGCCGACGGCCTGCCGTCGCTCGTCGACCCCGACACCGGCGGGCGCGCTCCCGGGATCGCCGAGTGCGGGGAGCCGCTGGTCCGCCTGACCGAGGGCCCGCGCCTGCGACTCCTCAACCTCTACCGGCGCGACGGCTGGGCGGGCACCTCCGACGCCGTGTGGCTCCGCGCCGGGGTGGCGGACCGGCTCCTCGCCGCCGCGGCGTCGTTGCCCGACGGCTGGGGGCTGGCCGTGTTCGACGGCTGGCGCAGCCCCGTCACCGTGCGGGCGCTGTACGAGCACTTCTACGGGCCCGGCAGCACCCTGCCACCGGGGTTCCTGGCCGATCCGGACGACCCGGACCGGGTCCCGCCCCACACGACGGGCGCGGCGGTCGACGTCACCCTCACGTGGCAGGGCACCGCGCTGGCGCTCGGCACCGTCTTCGACGACTTCACGCCGGCCGCGCATCTCCGGTCGCTCGAAGACAGCGACGACCCGTCCCGGGCGCTGCGACGGCTGCTGCACGCGCACCTGGCGCCGCAGGGCTTCGTCGGCCTGGCCGAGGAGTGGTGGCACGTGTCCTACGGCGACCAGCACTGGGCGGCGGTGACCGGCGAGCTCTCGGCCCCCTACGGCCCCACGTCACCCGCTCCGCGAGCTGTGTGATGCTCACGACCGGGATCTCCCGGTCGTCAGCATCACAGAGCGGGCGGGGGCGCCTCGCGGTCGCGCCACGCCGACACGACCGGGCGCAGACCGGCGACGCCGTTGGCGAGGCCACGGTGGTCGGGCCACGCCAGCGCGGCGATCACCCCGGTCACGCCCAGGAGGACCAGCGCGAGCAGCGCCCACGGCGAGTCCCACCAGCCGATGGCCACGATCAGGCCCGGCCCGCACACCAGCTTCACGACGCGGCACGGCACGGTCCAGGCCGGCCGCGGCGCGACCGTGCCCAGACGGACCGCCCACTCCCCGATCGTCCGCCCGAGCACGAGCACGACCACCGCCTCGAGCAGGAACGGGACGCCCCACTGCAGTGCCCGCTGCAGGTCGAGTGCGATGTCGGTGCGCCGCTGGTCCGCCACCACGTACGCCAGCCCCTGGTAGCCGATCAGTGCGGAGGTCCCCACGAGCAGGATCGCGAGCAGGTCGCAGACGGTCGCGACGATCCGCTGCGCGGCGGTCATCATGTGGTCCTCGTCGACGACCTTGGCCGGGGGTCGGTGCCGGAGCACGATCCACGACAGGAGCGAGCCCAGCACCGCACCGGTCGTGTTGGTGATGAGGTCGTCGACGTCGAAGAACCGGTACGCGCAGTCGTACACGCCCCAGATGCCGGTCAGCTGCGTGGTCTCGATCAGCAACGAGAGCCCGAGGCCGAGCAGCAGCGAGACCACGACCCCGCGCCGGTACCGCCAGCGGAGGATGACTCCGAGCGGCACGAACAGCAGGACGTTGAGCACCACCTGCGCCAGGTCCGGGTTCGTGACGAGGTCGGCCAGTGAGTCCACTCCGGCAGCGCGGATGTCCTGCAGGGAGTGCAGCGGCCGGGTGAGCGGGTCCCGGCAGACGATGTCGTCGGGATCGGGCAGGGGCAGCAGCGTGTAGGTCCACAGCGCGAGCCCGTAGACCGGCACCACGACCAGGGCGATGAGATCGCTCGGACCGAACCGTCCGGCGCGCCGGTACCGGTACGCGACCTCGGGGACGAAGGCGACGATCGCCACGAGGACCCCGCCGATGACGGCGGCGACGGCGTTCGCCCCCACGGTGCCCATGCGGCCGAGACGGTAGCGGCGGGGTCGCCCGACTAGACACCGCACAGCCCGTGTATGGTCACCGGTGAACGATCGTTCAACGCCGCGGTCGGGCCCGGGGCGTCGAGTACGGGGGATCTCCATGACCGACTTCGCACAGGCGGACCTGACCGATCCGTCGCTGTATGACGACCCGTGGGAGTTCTACGCCTGGCTGCGGGACCACCACCCGGTGTGGCACGACGAGCGAACCGGCATGTACGCGATCTCGCGCCACGCGGACGTGGTCGAGGTGTCGAGGGACGCCGCGAGCTTCAGCTCTGCCAAGGGCGTCCGGCCGGTGAACCTGGTGCCGCTCTCGATCGTGTCCATGGACGACCCGGAGCACACCCGTCAGCGCCGGATCCTGTCCCGCGGCCTCACGCCCCGACAGGTTCGCACGATGACCGACCACGTGCGCGAGCTCACGAACTCCGTCATCGACGAGGTCGCCGCGACCGGCGAGATCGACTTCGTGTCGGACCTGGCGGCGCACGTGCCGCTGATCGTGATCTCCGAGCTGCTCGGGCTGGACCCGGCGATCCGCGGCTCGCTCTACGAGTGGTCCGAGGGGATGATCGCCGGCGAGGCGGCCACCGACGAGGACGTGGCGGCCATCGAGCGGGCGGGCCTGGCCTTCGGCGAGTACACCGCGCTCGTGTCCAAGGTGCTCGACGAGCGCCGCGAGGACCCGCGCGACGACATGCTGTCGATCCTCGCCCAGGCCTACGACGCCGGCGAGCTGACCTACGACGACGAGATCCGCGGCAACTACGACACCACCGACCGGGTGGTGAACGACCTGAGCAACGACGAGCTGCTCATGTTCTGCGTGCTGCTCATGGTCGCGGGGAACGAGACCACCCGGAACGCCATCGCCGGCGGCCTGCGTGCGTTCAGCCAGTTCCCCGACCAGCGCGACAAGCTGCTGGCCGACCCGTCGCTCATCGACTCCGCGGTCGAGGAGATCCTCCGGTGGACCACGCCGGTGCTCAACTTCACCCGCACGGTCACCGGCCCCGTGACGCTGGCGGGCACCGAGCTGTCCGAGGGCGACCAGGTCCTGTTGCTGTACCAATCGGCCAACCGCGACGACCGCGTGTTCGACGCCCCCGAGGAGTTCCGCATCGACCGGGACCCCAACCCGCACGTGGCGTTCGGGTTCGGGCCGCACTTCTGCATGGGCGCCAACCTGGCGCGCATGGAGATCAAGGTCGTGTTCGAGGAGCTGTTCCGCCGGCTGCCCGACATCGCCGTGGTCGACCCCGACCGCCTGCCCGACCGGGTCCCCTCGGCGTTCGTGGCCGGGCTCAAGCACATGCCGGCGCGGTTCACGCCCGTCGCCACCTGATCGACGACGCGTGCGCACCCACGGGTGGGCGGGTGACCCGCCCGCCTCGGACCAGGAGGCGGTCGACCGCATCGTCGACGCCGCCGCCGACTGCATCGACCGCGTCGGGGCACGGGTCGACATGGCGATGGTGGCGACGTCGGTCGGCATCACCCGCCAGACGCTGTACCGCTACTTCGCCAACCGCGACGCGCTGATCGCCGCGGCCACCACGCGCGCCGGCGGACCGTTCGTCGACCGGCTGCTCGGCCACCTGGAACGGATGGGCAGCGCGGACCCGTTGGTCGACGCGGTCCTGTTCTGCCTGGACGAGCTGCCCGCGGACCGCCAGCTCTCGGTGCTGTTCGCGCCCGGCTCGTTCAACCCGTCGGTCGTCGGCGAGCAGAGCCTGGCCTTCACCCTCGCGGTGCTGGTGGAGCTGCCCGACCACGGCGGCGTCCCCGAGGACCGCCGCGATGCCGTCGTGGAGCTCGTCGTCCGGGTGCTGCAGAGCCTGCTGGCCGACCCCGCCACGGCGTCGCGTGACCGCGCTGAGCTGCGACGCTTCGTCGGGGTGGCGCTGGCCGGCAGCCGCTGAGGACCCGGGGCCGAGGCGGCGGCTCAGCGCACGCGGCGCGGCGGCGTTCCGATGATGCTGGCCCGCTCCATGACCCGGACGTCGGGCCAGTAGTCGCTGCACGCGTAGTGCTGGACCGCCCGGTTGTCCCAGAAGGCGACCGACTCGGGCTCCCACCGGAACCGGGCCTGGTGCTCGAGCAGCTCGAAGGCCCGGCACAGCCGATCGATCAGGTCGCGACTGTCCTGCGGGTCGAGCGGGGTGCCGTCCGCCTCCGCCAGGTGCGACACGAAGAAGCGGTTGACGTACAGCAGGTCGCGGCCGGTGACGTCGTGGGTCACGACGACGGGGTGCTGCACCGGCGGGTGCTGCTCGCGCATCTTCGCCAGCTCGTCCGGGGCCATGGAGTGGCCGAAGACGTTCGAGAAGTCGTGCACGGCGAGCAGGCCGTCGACGCGTGTGCGGAGGTCGTCGTCGAGCGACTCGAGCGCGGCGTGGGCGTCGGAGAACACGGTGTCGCCGCCGGATGGCGGCACCTCCAGGGCGTGCAGCACCGCACCCTTGGACGGGACGGCCCTCCACGTCACGTCGTGGTGCCAGCCGTTCTCGTAGCCGCCGACGTCGGCGGACTTGGCGAAGCGGACCACCTCGGGGACCTCGGCGTTGGCGGGCAGGAACGGGTGCACCTCGATCTCGCCGAAGCGCCGGGCGAACGCCACGTGTTCGGCCGCGGTCATCGGCTGGTCGCGGAAGAACACGACCTTGTACTCGGCCAGGGCGCGGGCCACCTCGGCGACCGCCTCGTCGGGCAGGTCGTCGGCCAGGCGGATGCCGTGCAGCTCGGCACCCACGGTGGCCGAGCAACGCTGCACGTCGAAGTGATCCCACGTCAGGCCGTCGAGCCGTCGGCGCTCCTGGGCCAGGTAGCCGACGGGCCCGACCTTCACGTCGCTGCCGGGCAGGCTGACGCGCATGGCGCCGATCGCGGCGGGGTCGCGGTCGGCCGAGGGCGGGATGTCGGTGGTGGTGCTCATGGTTCCCCCTGGTCGGTGTGGGTGGGCGCGAGCAGGCCGGTGACGAGCGCACGTGTCGTGCGCTCGAACAGGTCGTCCGCGTCGAACGGGCCGAGCTCGCCGGCGAGGCGGGCGAGCTGCGGATGTGAGCCGGCGTCGAGCTCGACGCCGTCGAACAGCGCCGGGGCGTGCGCCCACAGCGACGGCTGCAGCACCGCGAAGCCGACGGCGTGCCAGAACAGCGAGCGGAACGCCGCGACCGCGACCGAGCCGTCCAGGCCGGCGGCGGTGACGGCGGCCAGGCCCCGTTCGGTCAGGTCGAGCACGGCGGCCCCCAGGTGGCGGCCGTCGCGCACCTGCGACATCAGCGGTCCCAGACCGACGAGCGCCTCGCGGACCGACCGGGCCCAGTCCACCAGTTGCTCCTCGACCGGCGTGCCGGCCGGCGACCCGCCCGCGTCGACGGGCGCCAGCACCTGCTGCAGCCGGCTCGCCACGAGCGCCCCGACGAGCTCGTCACGGTTCTCGAACCGCAGGTAGAGCGTCATCGGGTTGACGCCCAGGCGATCGGCGAGGCGGCGCATGGTCAGCGCGTCCACGCCGTCGTCCTCGATGAGGCCGTGTGCCTCGGCCAGCACCTCCTCGGGCGTGAGCGAGCCCCGCTTGCGGCGGCGCGGTGCGGCCGTGGTCGTGGAGGCGGGAGCGACGTTGGCCACGACCTAGATATACACCGTATAGATCTGCCTGACTACCCCTCGTCGCCGCGCACCTCGTCCGACAACCCGTCGCGCCGGGCCGCCAGGAAGTCCCGCTCCGCCGCGACCGTGCTGAGCTCGATGGCGCGGTCGTAGGCCCGGGCGGCCTCGCCGGCACGTCCGACCCGGGCCAGCAGGTTCGCCCGGGTGGCGTGGTACGGGGCGTAGGCGTCCAGTCGCTCCTCGTCGACGCCGGGCAGGGCGTCCAGACCGGCGTCGGGACCGTCGAGCTCGGCGACGGCGACGGCCCGGTTCAGGGCGACGACGGGATCGGGCCGCAGCGCCAGCAGCTGGTCGTAGAGCGCCACGATCTGGGACCAGTCGGTGTCGGCGGCCGTCGGGGCGTCCGCGTGGACCGCAGCGATCGCGGCCTGGATCTGGAACGGTCCGGGTCGACCGCGCCGCAGGCACGCCCGCACGAGGTCGTGCCCCTCGCGGATCTCGTCGCGGTCCCAGAGGGTCCGGTCCTGGTCGGCGAGGGGCACGAGCGCGCCGTCAGCGGTCGTGCGGGCCGGCCGGCGGGCGTCGGTCAGCAGCATCAGGGCGAGCAGGCCGACCGCCTCCGGCTCGTCGGGCATCAGGTCCACCAGCACGCGGCCCAGCCGGATCGCCTCGTCGGAGAGGTCCACCCGCACGAGCTGCGTCCCGGAGCTGGAGCGGTGCCCCTCGGTGAAGATCAGCGAGATCGCCGCCAGCACGGTTCGCAACCGGTCGGGCAGCTGCGCGGCCCGCGGGATCCGGTACGGCGCGTGGTTGTCGCGCAGCTTCCGCTTCGCCCGGACGAGGCGCTGCGCCATCGTCGCCTCGGGCACCAGGAACGCGTGGGCGATCTCGGGTGTCTCCAGTCCACCCAGCAGCCGCAGCGTCAGCGCCACCTGCGCGTCCGGCGACAGCGCCGGGTGGCAGCAGAGGAACATCAGCCGCAGCTGGTCGTCGGGGACGACGTCGACGTAGGCGTCGAGATCGGACATGTCGGGATCGTCCACGTCGGGCTCCCTTCGCAGCTCGGCCATCCGGTGGGCGGCGCGGTGGCGGTCGTCCCGGCTCGATTCCCGTCGGAGGCGATCGATCGCCCTGTTCCGCGCGGTCGTCGTGATCCACGCGCCCGGGTTGTCGGGCACGCCGTCGGTCGGCCAGCGCGCCGCCGCCAGCGCGAACGCCTCCGCGACCGCGTCCTCGGCGAGGTCGATGTCGCCGAGGACGCGGACGAGGGTGGCGGTGCAGCGCCCGACCTCGCGGCGGAACACCGCCGCAAGGTCCGCGTCGACCGGGGTGCCGCCGCTCACCCCTGGAAGGGCCGGACCTCGACCGGGCCCTCGCAGGCCAGCGCCGCCTTCCGGGCGGTCTCGAGCGCCGCGTCCAGGTCGGGGAGCTCCAGCACCCAGAAGCCGCCCATGATCTCCTTGGACTCCGCGTAGGGACCGTCGGTGACCGACACGTCGTCCGAGCCGGTCGGCTTCACCACGGTCGCCGAGATCCCCGGGAGCAGGCCGCCGCCGAAGACCCACGTGCCGGACGCCTCGGCCTCCTCGTTGAACGCCGACACCTGCCGGTGCAGGCGCTCCATGTCAGCCGGGTCCATCTCCTTGTCGAGGTCCGCGTAGTCCTCGTCGTGCCACACCGAGAGCAGGTACTGCGCCATCTGTCCGTCTCCTTCGTCGTTGGTTCAGATGCTGTCAGACCATCGGTCCGACACCATGACGACGAACGGCGTCGCGTCGATCGACATCGTGCCCGGAGAAATCTCCGGAGAAATCTTCGGAAACCCGTCGGACGTGCCGGGAGTGGTCCGACGAGACTGGCGGGATGGATCCGGTCCAGGGGGAAGTGGTCCTGCGAGCGCACGCTCTCCGCAAGCGCTTCGACGACACGCAGGCCGTCGACGGCGTCTCGATCACGCTCGAGCGCGGCGAGCGGGTGGGGATCGTCGGACCCAACGGTGCGGGCAAGACGACCACGCTGCTGATGCTGCTCGGCGCCATCGAGCCGGACGAGGGCGGCATCGAGCTGGCCGGCTACGCGCTGCCCCGCGACCGGAGCTCGGCCATGGCCCACGTCGGCTTCGCCGCCGGCTACCTGCCGCTGCCCGAGGGCCTGACGGTGACCGAGACGCTGGTGCTGTTCGGCACGCTCTACGGCGTGGCCGACCCGGCCGCCCGTGCGGCCCAGGTGCTCGACGAGCTCCACATCGGGCGCCTGTCGGACCAGCGCGTCGAGTCGCTCTCGTCGGGCCAGGGCACCCTCGTCGGCTTCGCCAAGGCCGTCATCCACCAGCCCAAGCTGATCGTGCTCGACGAGCCGACCGCCTCGCTCGATCCCGACGTCGCCATGCGGGTCCGGGACCGCCTGGAGCACATGAACGCCGAGCACGACTCGACGCTGCTGCTCACCAGCCACGACATGCGGGAGGTCACCGAGCTCACCACCCGGGTGATCTTCCTCCGCCGGGGCCGGATCATCGCCGACGGACCGCCCGAGAAGGTCGTGGAGGACGCCGGCTACGAGGACCTCGAGCAGATGTTCCTGGCCGAAGCGACGCGACTCCGCGAACAGGAGGTCTGATGACCACCCTCGACGTGACACCTCCGGCCGCCGCACGGCCGTCGACTCCGCTGTACTCCACGCGGCGCGTCCGGGCCATGGTCCGGCGTTCGTTCCTCGCCCAGAGCCGCAACCCCGGCTACTGGTTCCTGCTGCTCGTGCTCCCGCTCGTCGACGGGCTGCTGTTCGGCTCGATCGGCGTCGCCTTCGACGGCGGGGAGCAGCCGGTGGAGCTGATGGTCACCGGCATCCTGCTGTTCCACCTCATCTGGCAGCTGACGCTCGCCGGGTCGTTCGGCCTGCTCGACGAGGTGTGGAGCCGCAACCTCATGAACCTGATCGCCACGCCGCTCACCGAGCGCGAGCTGCTGTCGAGCTTCGCGATCGTCGGCCTGGTCCGCACGTTCGTCGCCGCGCTGATGATCGGCGGCGTCGGCGTGGTCTTCTTCGCCGTCTCGCCGGCCTCGGCCGGCATCGTGCTGCTGCCGAGCGCAGCGCTGCTGCTGGTCTTCGGCTGGGCCGTCGCCATGTTCGTCGTCGGCCTGACCCTGCAGTACGGGGACAAGGCCGAGGTGTTCTCGTGGGGCACGCTCGTGCTGCTCATGCCGCTGTCGGGCGTCTTCTACCCGGTCGAGGACCTGCCCGGCGCGCTGCAGGCGATCGCCGCGGTCGTGCCGCTCACGCACGTGTTCGACGCCGTGCGGCAGGGCATCGAGGACGGCACGGTCGCCTGGGGCCAGCTCGGCATCGCCGCGGCCGGCACGCTGGTGATCGCCGTCGCGGCGATCTGGTTCGTGGGCAACCAGCTGCGCCGGTTCCGTCGCAACGGCTGGGTCACCAAGTTCGTCTGAACCGCTCGCGGGGACCGGCGTCCGGACCTAACGTCGCCAGGGCAAGGGAAGCCCACCCGGCGACCGGCCGGGCACCGAGAGGGGAACCATGGCCATCGACACCTTCTACGCCTACCTCGGCGTGTACGACGACCTCGCCGACGCGCTCGAGGACTACGAGGCGGTGCACGTGCTGCACTCCGAGGTCGGGCTGGTCGACGCGTACGACGCCGCTGTCGTCGAGAAGCGCGACGACGGCAAGGTCAAGATCGTGAAGAAGCACGAGACCCCCACGCGCGTGGGCGGCGTGCTCGGCGGCGGCGTGGGCCTGGCCACCGGCCTGGTGATCGCCCTCTTCCCCGCCGCGGCGGTCGGCACCGGGCTGGTCCTCGGCGCCACGGCGGGCGGCGCGCTGCTCGGCTCGCTGGCCGGTCACGCCGCTGCGGGCATGAGCCGTCACGACCTCAAGGAGGCCGGCGAGCAGCTCGACGCCGGGACCGCCGGGTTGGTCGTGGTGGCCGTCGCGGACATGCAGTCCAAGGTCGAGCGGGCGCTCAAGAAGGCCAAGAAGGTGCAGGAGAAGCAGCTGAAGGCCGACGCCGAGGCGATCGAGGCCGACGCCAAGGGTTGAGGTTCGTTCTGGCCGTCGTTCCGGTCGCCCTGGCAGCCGGAACGACAGCCAGCTCACGAGATCAGACGGCCTCGCCGAAGCGCTCCACCCGGATGCGCGGCGACGCGACGCCGCCGCGGATGAGCAGGTCGGTCACCGCGTCGGCGAACCGGTTGGACCCGCACACGTAGATGGTGGCGTCCTCCGGCACCTCGGCGACGACCGGTAGGAGGTCGTCTGCGTCCACACGGTGCGGGGTGCGGTCCGAACCGGCGAGCGGCTCACGGGTCGTGAGGATCGTGGTGTGCGGACCCCGGATCTCGTCCGCGTAGAAGAGGTCCTCGATCCGCCGGACCGACACCACCAGGCGCAGCAGGTCCTCACGACCGAGCGCGCGGGCGTGGCGGAGCATGCTCATGAACGGCACGACGCCCGAGCCCCCGGCGATCAGCAGCGCCGGCTCCTCCGCCCGCCAGACGAAGTAGCCGCCGATCGGGCCGCGCACCTCGAGCTCGTCGCCCACCTCGACCACGTCGTGCAGGAACCCCGACACCTCGCCGTCCGGCAGGAGGTCGACCGTGAGCTCGATGATCCCCGTCGGGTCTGGAGGGGAGGCCACCGAGTAGGACCGCTGCGCGGTGTAGCCGTCGGGCGCGGTGAGCCGGAGCACGTAGTGCTGGCCGGGCACGTGCTGGACCGGCTTGGACAGCTGGAGGCGGAACGAGGTGGCGTTCTCGGTCTCGGGGTGGATCTCCACCACCTCCGCCATCTGCCACGGCGAGCCCCCGGGGCCCGTGCGGTCGACCACCCTCACGCCCGGTCCGTCGGTCATCGCCAGAGGGTAGGCCACGCCGGTTCGAGGATCGCTCGATGTCGGCGACCCGACTCGATGAGAATCGACGCCGGCATCCGTCGGGTACCTGGTCCGTGGGCGCCCGGCACGCGGAAGGGAAGAGACCATCAGATGAGACCGCTCCACTACTCGATCAACGTCACGCTCGACGGCTGTTGCCATCACGAAGCGGGGGTGCAGCCCGACGAGGAGCTGATGGGCTACTGGACCGCCCAGATGGAGCGGGCCGATGCCGTGCTCTACGGCCGGGTGACCTACGAGATGATGGAGTCGGCGTGGCGCAAGCCGGCCGACGGGACGTGGCCCGACTGGATGCAGGAGTGGGAGATCCCGTTCGCCGAGGCCATCGACGCGGCGCAGAAGTACGTCGTGTCGAGCACGCTGGACGGCGTCGACTGGAACGCCGAGCTGGTGGAGGGCGACCTGACGGACGCGGTGCAGCGGCTCAAGCAGGAGCCGGGTGAGGGCCTGTGGGTGGGCGGCGTGACGCTCCCCACCGCGTTGGCGGATGCGGGACTGATCGACGAGTACGAGTTCGTCGTGCATCCGGTCCTGGCCGGGCACGGCCCGACGCTGCTCTCCGGCCTGCACGAGCGCATCGGTCTGGAGCTCGTCGAACGCCGGGACTTCCGCTCCGGCGCGGTCGCCGTGCGCTACCGGCCGACCACCGGTGCGACATGACGTGAGCTGAGCCGGCCTGCCGCTTTCGCAGCGCGTTCCGTCGTCTGCCGACGAGAACCGCCGCCAAACGGCCGGGTCACCGCGTCAGTCGCCCTGGTAGCGCTCTTCCTTCCAGGGGTCGCCGCGGTCGTGGTAGCCGTTGCGCTCCCAGAAGCCCTGCTCGTCGTGGTCCATCACCTCGATGGCGGACGCCCACTTGGCGCTCTTCCAGAAGTAGAGGTGCGGGACCAGGAACCGGGCCGGACCGCCGTGGTCCGGAGCGAGGGGCTGGCCGCCGAAGTCCCACACCAGGAACGCCTGCCCGCTGGTGATGTCGGCGAGCGGCAGATTGGTCGTGTAGCCGGTGTGGCTGTGGATCATCACGTGCGATGCGCCGGGCAGCGTGCCGCCTGCCGCCTCGAGCAGCGTGTCGGCCGAGACGCCGGCGAAGCTGACGCCGAGCTTCGACCACGTGGTCACGCAGTGGATGTCGCCCTCGAACACCGCGCCGGGGAGCTCGTGCACCTGGTCCCACGACCACCGCACCGGGTTGGCCACCAGGCCGCGCACCTCGAACGTCCAGGTGTCGGTGTCCAGATGGGGCGTCGCCTCTGCCGACAGCACCGGCCACTGGTCCCGCGCGTCGTACTGCCCGGGCGGCAGGCGCGGATCCCTCTCGCGTCGTCCGGTGAACCCTCGCGTGACCGCCATCGTCGCTCCTCCATCGCGTCGGGCCCGAACGCCCGACATTCTTCCCCATCGAGCCGGCGCGTTCTCCGTCGTGCCGCGATGGGTAGGGCCCTGGGGTCAGCGACAGCCCCGCGACGGGGACAAGGAGGTGCCGTCGTGCCCAGAGGATCGTCACCCAAGCGTGAGCGCCAGTACGAGGCGATCAAGGAGTCCGAGCTCGAACGCGGCGTGAGCGAGTCGAAGGCCGAGGAGATCGCGGCGCGCACGGTCAACAAGGCGCGCGCCCGCAGCGGCGAGGCCAAGGAGTCGTCGAAGCTGTCCAAGAAGGACATCTCGTCGCAGCAGCGCGCGGCGTACCGCCGCAAGCACGGCGGCGAGGGCCGGACGAAGGCCCAGCTCTACGAAGAGGCCAAGGATCGCAACATCGAGGGCCGCTCCAAGATGGACAAGCGGCAGCTGGAGCGGGCGCTCAGCCGCTGAACCTCGCTCATCTTCTCAAGGCGGACGACCAGCCCACCGACACAGCGAGGGCTCCGCCGGACGGCGGTGCCGTCTGGCCCCGAGGAGTCCGGCATGTCGTTGAGTCGTCCCACCGCCGCGCGCGCTGTCAGCGCTGCCGTCGTCGCCCTCATGATCTCGATCGGTCTGGCTGCGTGCGCGCCCCCTCCGCCTCGCGAGCTGTCAGTGACACCGGGCGACGGACAGCTGACGGTGGCGTTCAATCCGGTGGTGTTCGAGACGCGCCCGGCCGGCATGGTGGACACGACCGAGTACCAGATCGTCGTCACGACCGACGACGGGTTCGTGACGATCCGGCGGACCACCTCCTCGCCGGCGACGATCGGGGGGCTGGTGAACGGCCGGACGTACAAGATCGTGGTGATCTCCCTCGGCGAGGCCGGCTACGACAGCGGCGAGTCCGAGCCGGCGTACGGCACCCCTCGGGCGGCTCCCGGTCCCGTGACCGGCGTGGTCGCGACCCCGGGCAACGGGTCGGCGACGGTCGCGTTCGCGCCCGGGCCGGACGGCGGATCCGCCGTCACCGGCTACACGGTCACCGCGACCGACGGGGTCCACCCGGCGATCACCGCGACCGGGACCTCGAGCCCGATCTCGATCACCGGTCTCGAGCAGCGCACCGGCTACAGCGTGACCGTCACGGCCACCAACGCCGCCGGCACCGGCACGCCCAGCGCCCCGGCCGCCGTCACCACCTACGGCGGGCCTGACGCACCCGGCAACGTCGTGGCGACGCCGCTCGACGGCGCCGTCGCCGTGTCCTTCGACCCGCCGGTCGGCGATGGCGGCTCACCGGTCACCGGCTACACCGTCCTCGTCGGCGACGGGAACCCCTCCCACGTCTTCGTCCCGGTGTCGGGCACCACGAGTCCCATCCAGGTGCCCGGTCTGACCAACGGGACCGAGTACGAGTTCGCGGTGTTCGCCGAGAACATGTTCGGCTCGGGGTTCCTGAGCGCGACGGTCACGGCGACACCCACACCCTGACCGCCTCGGCGCCGGCGTCGGATATGCCGGCGCCGGTCATGCCGGCGCCGGTCAGGCGTCGGCGCCTTCGATCCGGTCGATCTCCGAACGCCGCAGCTCGCGCTTCAGGAACTTGCCGGCCGCGTTCCGCGGCAGCGGCTCGCCCGTCACGCGCAGCCTCGTCGGCACCTTGAACGCGGCCAGGCGCCCGGCCACGAAGTCGAGCAGCTCCTGCTCGGTGGCCGACGATCCGTCGCGGAGCATCACGACCGCGGCGACCTCCTCGCCAAGGCGCTCGTGCGGCACGCCGAACACCGCCACCTCGTGCACCGCCGGGTGCTCGTGGAACGCGGCCTCGACCTCGGCGCAGTACACGTTCTCCCCGCCGCGGAGCACCATGTCCTTGATGCGGTCCTCGACGTAGATGAAGCCCTCGTCGTCCAGGCGGCCGACGTCGCCCGAGCGCAGCCAGCCGTCGACCAGCACCTCGGCCGTGGCGTCGGGCCGGTTCCAGTAGCCCCGGATCAGGTTGGGGCCGTTGAACCAGATCTCGCCCGCCTCGCCGTTGGGCACGGGGTCGCCGTTCGGGTCCCGCACCTCGACCTTCATGATCGGCGTGACCCGCCCTGCGCTCGTCGGCCGCTCGAGGTAGTCGGGGCCGCTGTTCTGCGGTCCGTAGGCGTTGGTCTCGGTCATGCCGTAGCCGACGCCCGGCGCCGCCGCCTTGTAGGTCGACGAGATCCGCTGCACCAGCTCGGGAGGCGCCGGCGCCCCTCCCCCGCCCACGCTGCGCAGCGTCGACGTGTCGTAGCGGTCGAACGCCGGCGAGTTGAGCATGTCGATGTTCTGCGTGGGCACGCCCACGAAGTTGGTCACGCCCTCGCGCTCGATGAGCTCGAGCGCCCGCTCGGGCTGCCACTTGTACATCATCACCAGCTCGAGCCCGCCGATCATGCAGCTGAGCATCACGGGCACGCAGCCGGTCACGTGGAACAGCGGGACCACCAGGATGAACACCGGCGCGCTCCTGCCGCCCTCGCGGCCGGGCTCACGCGCCTTGTCCAGCGAAGAACGGCAGGCGTACCCCATGATCGCCTGGACCACGGCACGGTGCGTCGAGACGGCGCCCTTGGGGTTCCCGGTCGTGCCGGACGTGTAGAGGATCGTGGCGTCGTCGTCGGGATCGAGCTCCACGTCGGGGAGCGTCGCGCCCGGGTCCACGACGTCGGTCCAGTCCTCGACGGGCGCGGCGTCGGTGGATGCCGCGGCTGCGCCCGGGGCACGCACCGCGATCGTGGGGATGCCGAGGACCTTGCACGTCTGGCGGCTGCGCTCGATGCGCTCCTCGTCGGCGATCAGGATCGACGCCCCGCAGTCCCGGAGCGCGAAGTCCATCTCGTCGGGCGTCCACCAGGCGTTGAAGCTGACCGAGATCGCCCCCACCGACACCGCCGCCGCGTACGACACGATCCACTCCGGGTAGTTCCGCATGGCCACGGCCACCCGGTCGCCCTTGCGGATCCCGTACCGGTCGACCAGCGCGGCGGCGAGCCCGGCGACCTCCCGGCCGAAGCGGTCGAAGCTCCAGCGCTCGTCCTCGTACACCAGGAAGGTGACATCCCCCCTCGCGGCGGCCCCGACCACGATGTCCCGGAGGCTGTTGGGAGCATGGCGGAACAGCGTCCGCGGCACGCCCATCACCTCCCGCTCGACGGTCTCGAACGGCGTCCCCGGTGCCGTCACCAGACGGCACGCCTCTTCGTAGCTGAGCATCCGGAGAGCATCGCAGACGCCGGCGCCGCACGGCGGGCCGTCGCGGGGCACCCGGCGGTGCCTCAGCGGCGCCACGCCCGGCGATCTTGCGTCAGTTCCCGTCGCTCAGCGACGGCAACTCACGCCGGAAACGGAGGTCGAGCCCCGGCGAGGTCAGCGCCAGACAGCGATCGGGCGGCCCTCCGCCGATCGCTCCGGCGGGTCGGGCATGGCGACCGCCGTGCCGATGGCGATCCGGCGTGCCGACCACGCGACCACCGCCGCGTCGACCACGTCGTCGGACACCACGCCGTCCAGTGCGGGGTCGTCGTCGGGCAGGTCGATGCCGTGGGCCGCAAGGAGCCCCCGTCGCTCGAGCAGGCCGTTCCACGTCTTCTTGGAGCGGGTGATGCGGATCGCTTCCTCGGCGGCGCGCGGGTCGGCCCGGCGCGCGAGCTCGATCTTCATCTGCCGGAACGACGCCTCGGGATGCACCTCGTGCAAGCGATCGTCGGTCCGGGCGAGCTCGGTCGCCTCGACCATGCGGGGCACGAGCATCCATGCCTGCTTGGAGATCTTCGGCATGCCCGAGGCAACGAGCAGCTCGTTGGCCGCCGCGTACGACGAGGCCTTGACGGCCTTCGCCGGCGGCGTCGGGAACACGGTCGAGCCGAGCGGCTTCACGAACGCGCGGGTCTCCAGATCCGCGGTTCGGACCGGGCCGTCCACCTGGTCGATCGGGATGTCGACGCCGACCTTCGCGACCCGCGTGCCCGGCAACAGCTCGTCGGCCCAGGCGATCAACTCGGCCAGCGTCCCCGTCCCGGCGGCCACGAAGCCGTCGTCGTCGAGGACCACGCCGCACCACCGCGGCGTGCCGGCCCGGTCGATGCCCGCCGCGTCCAGTCCCAGCGCGATCGGTCCCCTCGCCATCCGCCCCATGATCGCACCGGCCAACCGCGCTGCCCGCCCCTCGCTTTCGGCGTCGATTTCCGTCGCTCAGCGACGGAAAGTGACGCAAGAAGCGGTGGGGTGGGAGCGAGTCAGCCGTCGAGCAGGCGGAGGGTGGCCCGCTCGGCGCGGGTCATGGACTCGGTGGTCCGGGACCCGGCCCAGGCGTCGCGCAGGCGGGGTTCGTCGAGGTCGTCGGTCAACAGCGGGTGCACGTACGACCGCCGGCACACGGCCCTCGTGTTGCCGAGTCGCTCGGCGGCCAGGTCGACGGCGCTCAGCACGTCGGCGGTCGTCAGCCCCTCGGGCCGCCCGGCGAGGTCCTCGAGGACGGTCGCCGTCGCACCCCACGTGCGGAAGTACTTCACCGTGGTGTCGGGGCCCATGACGTCGGCCAGGTACTCGTTGCAGTCGGCGGAGTCCACGCGCACCGGCCCGCCGTCGACGCCCCGGTACGTGAACAGCTCACGGCCGCCGAGCTCGTGGCACGCCTTCACCGCCCGGGCCAGGCGGCGGTCGTCGAGCGACACCTCGTGCTCCTGGCCGCCCTTGCCGATGAAGCAGAACGAGATCTCGGCGCCGTCGACCTCCACCTGGTCGGCCTCGAGCGTGGTCAGTCCGTACGTGCCGTTCTCCCGGCGGTACGCCTCGTTCCCGACCCGGATCAGCGTCCGGTCCAGCAGCGAGATCACGAGCGCGATCACCTTGCGCGGCGGCAGGCCCCGACGGCCGAGATCCTCGCCGACGACTGCGCGCAGGTCGGGCAGCTTCTCGCCGAACTCCCGCAGGTGGTCGAACTTGGCCTCGTCACGGACGGCGCGCCACCGGTCGTGGTAGCGGTACTGCTTGCGGCCACGGGCGTCACGACCGGTCGCCTGCAGGTGGCCGTTCGGGTCCGCACAGATCCAGACGTCGGTCCACGCCGGCGGGATCGCGAGCTGGTCGATCCGCTGCCGGTCGGCCTTGCCCACGACGGTCCGCCCCTGGGCCCGGGTGTAGGAGAACCCGCGACCCCGCCGCGTCCGACGGATGCCGGGCTCGTCGTCGGTCACGTAGCGCAGGCCGGCCTCCGCCGCGGCGGCGAACACCGCCTCGGCGGTGCCCTCGGGCGGCTCGACCAGGACGGGTGCGCCGCCGTCGACGGCGCCGGGACCCGTTGCCGACGAGGCCCTCATGCCGGGCCGCTCGTCACGTGGCGGCCGAGCACGTCGGCCAGGGCGTCGAGCGACACGGCGTTGCGCCCCCAGACGAGGGCCCGGACGATCGGTCCGGCCAGGCGCATGGACCAGTGGGCAGGTCCGGCCACGAACCGCTCCACCACCTCGATGCGGGTACCGCCCGTGGCGGTGTCGCTCAGATGGAAGCGCACCATGGCGGCGCCGAGCGGGCCCATCCCGGCCCGGAGCTCCAGGCACCGCCCCGGCTCGACCCCGTAGGACGTCGTCGAGCCCGGGACCAGCACGGGCGGGAACCCGATGACGTGGCGGAAGGCGCTGCCCTCCTCGGGCCACTCGTCGTCGACCGAGCGGATCGCCCTCGCCCCCACGAGCCAGTCGGGGTAGGTGCGGGGGTCGGCGATCGTCCGGTAGACGGCGTCGCGGGACGCGTCGACCTCGACCACGACGGAGGATCCGGAACCGGTCATGGCCCCGCCCTACCCCTGGACCCGCTCAGCGAAACCGCGGCGTGCCCGCGCCTGACAGACTCCTCCCGGCCCGACCAGCCGAGGAGGACCCGGTGCCGGACGACGTCGACACGAGCCCGCCCAGCGCCGGCCAGCCCCACCTCAGCCAGCAGGGCGACGTGTGGGTGCTGCACCTGGGCGACGGCGAGAACCGCTTCGACCTGGACAGCACGGGCCGGCTGCTGGAGCTCGTGTCCGAGGTCGAGGACCGCCCGGCGCCTCGGGCGCTCGTGACCGCGGCGTCAGGGAAGATCTGGTGCAACGGCCTGGACCTGGACTGGATGATGGCGAACCAGGAGCACGCCTCGACCGTCGTCGAACGTCTGCACCGCCTGCTCGGCGAGGTGCTCGGCGCCGGCATCCCGACCGTCGCCGCGGTCCAGGGACACGCCTTCGCCGGCGGCGCCATGCTCGCCCTGGCCCACGACTTCGTGATCATGCGGGAGGATCGCGGCTACTGGTGCGTCCCCGAGGTCGACCTGGGCCTGCCGTTCACTCCCGGGATGGACGAGCTGCTCCGGGCGCGCCTGCCCCGCCGGACCGCCCACGTGGCGATGACCACCGGCCGGCGGTACGGCGGACCCGACGCCGTCACCGCCGGGATCGCGGACGAGGCCGTGGCCCTCGACGACGTCCTGCCGCGCGCCGTGGCGCTCGCCGGCTCGCTCGCGGGCAAGGATCCGGCCACGCTGCGGGCGATCAAGCAGCGGATGTACGCCGACGCGATCGCGGCGCTCGACCACCAGCACTGAGCACGCCGCGCTCCGGCGCGACTCGACAGCACGACTCGAACAGCACGACCGAACAGCAGCAGCACGAACCACAGGGGGACCCACGTGCGATTCACCTACGCCGAGGCGTTGACGGACCCGAGCTACATGGCGCCGCTCGCGCAGGCGGCCGAGGCCGCCGGCTACGACAGCTTCCTGGTGCCCGACTCCGTCGCCTATCCCGAGGTGTCGGACTCCAAGTACCCGTTCACGCCGGACGGCTCGCGGGAGTTCCTGGAGGACAAGCCGTTCATCGAGCCGTTCGCGCTCATCAGCGCGCTCGCGATGGTCACGGAGCGGATCCGCTTCACGATCTCGGTGCTCAAGCTGCCGATCCGCCACCCGCTCCACACCGCCAAGTTGGCCTCGTCGGCCGCGGTGCTGAGCAACAACCGGCTGACGCTCGGCGTCGGCGTCAGCCCGTGGCCCGAGGACTTCGCCATCACGGACACGCCGTGGGAGAACCGGGGCAAGCGCATGGACGAGTGCATCGACATCGTGTCGAACCTGCTCGACGGCGGATTCCACGAGCACCACGGCGAGATCTTCGACATGCAGTCGCTCAAGATCTGCCCCGTCCCGACCGAGCGGGTCCCGATCCTGGTCGGCGGCCACTCGGGCCCCGCGCTGCGACGGGCGGCCCGACTCGACGGCTGGATCCACGGCGGCGGCGAGGACGACCTCGATGCGATCATCGAGCGCCTCCACGTCCTGCGCAAGGAGACCGGCAAGGCGGACGAGCCGTTCGAGATCCAGGTGATCAGCCCCGAGGCGTTCTCGGTCGACGGCATCAGGCGCCTGGAGGAGAAGGGCGTGACCGAGGTGATCGTCGGGTTCCGCTGGCCCTACGTCGTCGGCCCCGACACCGAGGCGCTGCAGGACAAGATCGACGCCCTCGAGCGGTTCGCCGAGACCACGATGGCGGCCTGCCGCGACTGATCCCCTTCGCCGGCCGCTTCGTTCCCAGCACCGCACCAACATGGGTGCCGATCCGGGAACGAAACGGGCCTACCGGACGGCTGAAGCCGTCATCGACCCAGCCCGAGGAGGGCCGCCATGAGCACCACCGAGCCGGAGATCGTCGAGCAGCCCGAGCAGGTCACGATGGTGATCACGCGCGTCGTGCCGATGTCCGAGATGACCTCGGTGTTCGACGCCGCCTTCCCCGCGCTGGCGGGCGTCCTCGCCGACCAGCAGGTCCAGCCGCTCAGCCCGCCGTTCGCGCTGTACCACGGCGCCCCGACCGACACGGCGGACCTGGAGGTGGGCTTCATCACCGGTTCGCCGATCGAGCCGGTCGGCGAGGTGGTCGTCAGCACGCTGCCCGGCGGCCGGGTCGTCCGCACGGTGTACGCCGGCGGCTACGACGGCCTCGGCGAGGCGTGGGGCGGCCTCATCGGGTGGGTCGCCGAGCAGGGACTCGCCACCACCGGCGAGATGTGGGAGGTGTACCTGAACGAGCCCACGCCCGACGGCGACCCGGCCGACACCCGCACCGAGCTGAACCTCCAGCTCACCTGACCGCCGGCGCCCGCAGGCTCTGGTCCCGCTCCGGCACCCTCCTGGGTGCTGTTGTGGGAACAGAGCGGGCGAGCTCGCGCGTCGGATGCGACCCGGCGTTCACGGCTCGTTTACCCTTCGGTCACCTGCAGTTGGGGGTGTGGTGATGCTGGGCCGACGGGAGTTCCTGGTCGCGGGCGGGACGGTGCTCGGCACCGCCGCCCTCGGAGCGGTGAGCGCGTGCTCACCACCGGTGGCGCCGGTCCCCGGCGTGTTCGGACTGGGGGTCGCCTCCGGGCTGCACTCTCCCAGCGAGGTCGTGCTGTGGACCCGCGTCGAGCTCGCGAACACACCGGTGTCGAGCGTCGAGTGGGACGTCGCCGACTCGCCCGCCTTCACCAACGTGGTCGCCACCGGCACCGCGCCCGTCAGCGCGGCCAGCGACGGCTGCGTGAAGGTCCTCGTCGGCGGACTGGGGCCCGACGCGTCGTACTGGTTCCGGTTCCGAACCGGCGCCACCACGTCGCCCGTCGGCCGGGCGCGCACGCTGCCCGCGGCGTCGGCGAGCCCGGCCTCGCTGCGACTGGCCTTCGCCGCGTGCCAGTCGTACGCGAGCGGCTTCTACGGCGCGTGGCGCGACATCGCGGCCAAGGACGTCGACGCCGTGCTGTTCCTCGGCGACTACATCTACGAGTCGTTCCCGATCCAGCTGCAGCGCCGCGTCCGCGACGAGTTCACCGAGGACGCCGACACGCTCGAGCGCTACCGGGCCCGGTACCGGCTGTACCGCAGCGACCCCGACCTGCAGGCAGCGCACGCCGCCCACCCGTTCATCGTCACGTGGGACGACCACGAGGTCGCGAACGACCACGACCGGGCGTTCCTCGCCGAGCACCCCGGGCGCGGCGCCGCCGCGCATCAGGCGTGGTTCGAGTACATGCCGGTGTGGCCGATCGACGGCAGCCGCATCCACCGCAACCTCCGCTGGGGCGACCTGGCCGACCTCTTCGTGCTCGACGCCCGCCAGTACCGCGACGAGCACCTGGGCACCTCGATCCTGGGCCTGCTCGGCACCTCGGTGCTGACCGGCGACCTGATGGCCGAGGGTCGCACCATGCTCGGCGCCGCGCAGCGCCAGTGGTTCCTCGACGGCCTCGACGCCGCACAGGCCGACGGCGTGCGGTGGAAGCTGGTCGGCAACCCGGTGATGATCGCCCCGATCCGCCTGGTCGACCTGGACACGCCCGAGATGCGTGCGCTCGACGCGTCGCTCCCCAAGCACGCAGGCCTCTACCTGGGCACCGACTCGTGGGACGGGTTCGGCTGGGAGCGGGACCTGGTGCTGTCGCACCTCCGCGACGCCGGCATCTCCGACGTGGCCTTCCTGACCGGCGACCAGCACACGTTCATGGCCGCGCCGCTCACCACCGACTTCGACGACCCGGACGCGCCGACGGTCGCGTACGAGTACACGGGCGGGGCGATCTCATCGCCGCCCGGCGTGACCGAGGCGCTGCTGTCGGGCGGCCTGTCGACGTATCCGACCCAGCCGCCGTTCGACCACATGGAGATCGTCGACAACGGCTACGGCCTGGTGGAGCTCACGCCCGACGCCATGACGGTCACGTTCCACCAGCTCGATCCGAGCGTGCCGTGGAACCTGCCCACCCCGGCGGTGCGGTTCGACACCACGCCGGGCGACCCCCGGCCGACGATCACCCACCTCTCGCCCGACTGACGTTCTGTTCCACCTGATCGACGCTGCGGCGTCGAAAAGGTGGAACAGAACGAGGTCGGCCGGCGCCGCGTGTGACGGACGTCGGGTTGCGGGGTGGTCACTGCACGTCTAAAACCTGACCATTCCGATCGGGTTTACCATCTAGACCCGAGTTTCCGACCACTGACATCCCGACAGGAGCACTCGTGTCCCCCCTCTCCCGGTCCCGCAGGTCGCGGGTCGCCCTCGCTGCACTCGCCGCCGCCCTGCTGGTGGTCGCGGCCGCCTGCTCCAACGACGCGTCCACGCGCGTGAAGTCCGACGACGGGCCGACCACCACCGCCGCCGCGGTGGTCACGCCGCCGTCGATCCCGCCGGGCACCACGCTGAGGATCGGCGACCAGCTGGAGTACCTCCAGACGATCCTGTCGGTGAGCGGCCAGGACAAGGACCTGCCCTACACGGTCGAGTACGCCAACTTCATCGGCGGCCCGCCGATGCTGCAGGCCTTCCAGGGCGGGGCGGTCGACGCGGGCTTCGTCGCCAGCACGCCGCTGATCTTCGCCCAGGCCTCCGGCCAGGAGATCGCCGCCGTCGCCGGCTGGGCCCCCGAGCAGGGCCTGGGAGCGCTGATCAGCGCCGATCCGTCGATCAAGAGCTGGTCCGACATCAAGGGCAAGCGGGTCGCCTACCAGCGGGGGACCTCCGCCGAGGCCGCGGTCCTCACCGCCCTCGACGAGGAAGGCCTGTCGCTGTCCGACATCACCACCGTGGACGTGCCGATCACGCAGGTCGCCTCCACGATCAAGGGCGGCTCCGCCGACGCCGGCATCTCGACCGAGCCGCTGATCAGCGGTTTCGTCAAGGACACGCCGGGCGGCCACGTCGTGGAGAAGGCCAACGACATCACCGACCGCGGCGCCTTCCTGATCGCCAGCAAGGAGGCGCTCGACGACGACGCCCGCTCCGCGGCGATCGCGGACTACGTGACCCGGCTGGTCAAGGCGTACGGCTACCTCTCGCAGCACAAGGAGCAGCTCGCCGAGTCGATCTTCGTCGGCCAGTACGGCCTGACCCCGGAACGGGCGCTCGAGCTGTCGAACAGCACCGGCGTCACCACGTTCCTCTCCCTCCCGGGCGACATCGCCGAGCCCCAGCAGCAGCTGGCCGACCGGTTCGTGGCCGCAGGGCAGATCCCGACCGAGATCGACACCGCCAAGGAGTTCGACACCCGGTTCAACGAGCTCGTGCAGCAGACGGCGAAGGAGGCGGGCGTCGCATCCCAGGGAGGATCCGGCTCATGAGCACCGTCGAGCTCGTCTCCCTCCCCACGGCCCGCAGCGACGACGCGAGGCGGCGCTCGTGGCGCCTCCCTCGCGGACTGGAGCGCCTCATCGGCGTGGTGCTGCTGTTCGGGGTCTGGGAGCTCGCCTCCCAGCTCGGCTGGATCAGCACCGACATCCTCGCCGGCCCGTCCACGGTGTTGACCGCCGGCGTCGATCTGCTCCGCGACGGCACGCTGACCTCCGCGCTGTGGGCGTCGCTGCAGCGGGTCGTGTGGGGCATGGCGATCGGCATCCCGATCGGCACGCTCCTGGCGCTGACCGCCGGTCTCTGGCGCATCGGCGACGACCTGGTCGACGCCAACGTCCAGATGCTGCGGTTCGTCCCGATCATCGCCCTCCAGCCGCTGCTCGTGCTGTGGCTGGGCGTCGGCGAGACCGTGAAGGTCTCGCTGATCGTGCTCGGCGTGGCGTTCCCCGTGTACGTCAACACGGTCACGGCGATCAAGAGCCTGGACCCCCGCTACCTGGAGCTCGCCGAGACGGTGGGCCTGTCGCGGTGGCAGCTCGTCCGGCGGGTGGTGCTGCCGGGCGCGCTGCCCGGGTTCCTGGTCGGCCTCCGCCTGGCGACGGCGATCGCCTGGCTGCTCCTGGTGTTCGCCGAGCAGATCAACGCCACGAGCGGCATCGGTTACCTGATGACCAGGGCGCAGGTGTTCAACCAGACCGACGTGATCGTGGTCGGGCTCGTCACCTACGCCGTGCTCGGCCTCATCTCGGACGCCGGCGTCCGGGCCCTCGAACGACGACTGCTGCGCTGGCAGCCGGGACGGTGAACGACATGACCCTGACAGACCCGACCCTCGACGGGGCCGCGCTCGACGGCGCCGTCCTCCCGAGTCCGCCCGCGGCGGCGACACCGGACGACGCCCTCACGCTCGCCGTCCGGGCCCACGACGTCCGGCGGGCCTTCGGCGACAGGGAGGTGCTCCACGGACTCGACGTCGAGATCGCTCCGGGCGAGTTCGTGGCCCTCCTGGGTCGCAGCGGTTCCGGCAAGAGCACGTTCCTGCGGGCGCTCGCCGGACTCGACGACCAGGTGACGGGGACCATCCAGGTGCCGCTCCGACGGTCGGTGGTGTTCCAGGACGCGCGCCTGCTGCCGTGGGCGAAGGTGCTCGACAACGTCGTGCTCGGCCTCGAGGACGGTGACGGCACCGAGGTGGGCATCGCCGCCGACGCCCGGGAACGGGGACGTCAGGCGCTGGGCGAGGTGGGGCTCGCCGACCATGCGGACGCCTGGCCCACGACGCTGTCGGGCGGCGAGGCCCAACGGGCCGCGCTGGCCCGGGCGCTCGTCCGCTCCCCCGACCTGCTGCTGCTCGACGAGCCGTTCGGTGCGCTCGACGCGCTCACCCGCATCCGCATGCACGTGCTCGTCCAGCAGCTCTGCGCCCGCTACCGGCCCGCGGTGCTGCTGGTGACCCACGACGTGGACGAGGCGATCCTCCTCGCCGACCGCGTGCTGGTCCTGACCGACGGCGCCATCTCGCTCGACGTGGCGGTCGAGGTCGCGGACCCCCGACTCCGTGGCGACCCCGCCTTCGTGACGCTGCGGTCGCGGCTGCTCGCCGAGCTCGGCGTCGACGAGACCGCCGAGGGCCACCACGAGGCAGCCCGGCACTGACGACCGCCCTGCCCTGCACCAACGACCGCCCTGTACCCGCACGACTGACCTGAACGGAGCACCATGACCATCACCGAGACCCTCGATCCCGCCTCGACCCCACCGTCGGGAACGCCGGGGACCACCCAACTCCACGTCCGACCGCTCTCCGGCAACATCGGCGCCGAGATCCTCGACCTCGACGTCCGCGACCTGAGCGACGAGGACGTCGCTGCCATCCGCCAGGTGTGGCTGGAGCGCAAGGTCGTGTTCTTCCCCGGCCAGCACCTGGACCCTGCGGAGCACGTCGCGTTCGCTGCCCGCTTCGGCGAGCCGACGGAGGGCCACCCCGTCGTCCCCGGGATCGACGGCACACCCGAGGTGTTCGAGATCGACTACACCGCGTCGAACGAGCTGTATGCCCAGTACGGCGACATCTCCACGCGGGACCGGGGCATCCACTGGCACACCGACGTCACCTTCGTCCGCCGGCCGCCGCTCGGTTCGATCCTGCGGGCCGTCGTCGTGCCCCCGTCCGGCGGCGACACGCTGTTCTCCAACCAGGCCGCGGCCTTCGCCGCGCTGAGCCCGTCGCTGCAGGACTACCTCCGCACCTTGCGTGCCGTCCACGACGGCGTGAAGCAGTTCCAGCCGATCCTCGACCTGGTCGGCGAGGGTCGTTGGGAAGGCGAGGCGTTCACCGCGCTCGACCCCGTCGAGCACCCCGTGGTCACCGTGCACCCGGAGACGGGTGAGGAGATCCTCTTCGTGAACCCGGGCTTCACGTCCCACATCGTCGGCCTGACCGCCCGCGAGAGCGAGGTGCTGCTCGAGTTCCTGTACGACCACGCGGTCAAGCCCGACTTCACCGTCCGCTACCACTGGACCGAGGGCACGATCGGCTTCTGGGACAACCGGGCGACGCAGCACTCGGTGGTCGGCGACTTCGGCGACCAGCACCGTGTGATCCAGCGGGTCACGCTCCGCGGCAGCGAGCCCGTGGGGGTGGCCCGATGAGCCCGGTCGTGACTCCCGAGACCGTCGACGCGCCGGCGCCGGTCGCGGCCGGCGTCGCCGCGGTGAACGAGCCGACGGTCCGGCCCCTCACCGGCAACACCGGTGCGGAGGTCGACGGCGTCGACCTGTCCCGGCCGCTCCCACCGGAGCACCAGGCCGTGATCGCGGACGCGCTCGACCGGTGGAAGGTGCTCGCGTTCCGGGGCCAGCGGATCGGGCACCGCGAGCAGATCGCGTTCGCCCGCCAGTTCGGCGACCTCACCTATGCGCACCCGTACGA
>JAEXGP010000391.1 GCA_023450775.1 Actinomycetes bacterium
CTCGTCGAGCGCCGCGGAGTAGCGCGCGGCCACGGCGCCGCGCGCGGCGCGGTCGCGGATGCACTCGGCGGCCCGGACGCCGGTCAGCAGTGCCTGGCCGATGCCCTCGCCGGTCATCACGTCGCAGGCACCGACGGCGTCGCCGACGAACAGCGTGCGCCGGGTCGCCTTCACCGCGGTGTCGATGCGCGCCGGGATCGGCCAGGCCCGGTGCGGGGCCTCGGGCGTGGCGTTCGGCCCCAGCAGCTCCCGGATGTAGGGGCGCTGCAGCAGGTCCTCCCACAGCGGGCCCATGTCGCCGACGGGCACCTTCCCGCCGCGCTGGATGCCGAAGCCGATGTTGGCCCGCCGGCCCTCCAGCGGGAACGACCAGAAGTAGCCCGGCAGCAGGTCGGCCTCGAAGTAGACGTGCAGCTCGGAGGCCGCCCGGTCGCCGACGTCGCGCACGTACTGGCGGAAGGCGTGCCACTCGCCCCGGTAGCCCGGCTCGGCCACGCCCAGGGCCCGTCGCACGGGTGACCACATGCCGTCGGCGGCGACCATCCAGCGGGCGCGCACCTCCCGTGCGGCGTCGTCGCCCGAGCCGTCGTCGCCCGAGCCGCTGTCGCCGTCGGACAGGCGGAGCACGACGCCGGCGTCGTCCTCGGTGGCGTCGAGCACCCCGGTGCCATCGAGCACCGTCACGCCCTCCTTGCGCGCCAGGTCCACCAGCGCGGCATCGAGGTCCAGCCGTGTGGCGACCGCGGCGAACCGGCCCTGGTCGGGCGACGGCATGGGCAGGTGGATGCTGTGGCCCGTCGGGCCGGTCACCCAGCACTCCTGCACGTCGATCCAGGAGTCGACGACGGACGGGTCCAGTCCGAGTGCCTCGAGCTGGCGCAGCGCCAGCGTGGTGAGGCCGTCACCGCAGGTCTTGTCCCGCGGGAACGTGGCCTTGTCCAGGACGGTGACCTCGATGCCGGCCCGGGCGAGGGTGATGGCGGCGGCGGTCCCGGCCGGTCCGGCACCGACGACGGCCACATCGAGCGTGTCCACGACCGCAGCGTACGCAATCCGGCCGCGACGCCTGGAACGGCCCGGAATCCCCTGGAGCGGCCCGGAATCCCCTGGAACGGCCCGGACCCCCCGGAACGGCCCGGACCCCCGGAACGCACGGTCGGTGCGCGGCCTACGATCGGCGGCCGTGACCGCAGTCGAACCCGTCGAGGAGCGCGAGGAGCTCACCTACGAGCTGTTCGGCACCGCCATCCGGGACCTGGCGCACCAGGTGGCCGACAGCGGGTGGGAGCCCGACTGGATCCTGTCGATCGCCCGCGGCGGCCTGCTGATCGGTGGCGCCCTGGCCTACGCGCTCGGCATGAAGAACGTGGCGACGATGAACGTCGAGTTCTACACCGACGTCGAGCAGCGCCGGGACGTGCCGGTCGTGCTCCCGCCGGTGCTCGAGCTCGTGCACCTGGCCGACACCAAGGTGCTCGTGGCCGACGACGTGGCCGACACCGGCGAGACGCTCCAGCTCGTGAGCGACATGGTCGCCGACACCGTCGCCGAGGTGCGCACGCTCGTGATCTACGAGAAGTCACGGTCGGTGATCCGCCCCGACTACGTGTGGCGGCGCACCGACAGCTGGATCAACTTCGCCTGGTCGGTGGAACCGCCGGTGACGCGGCGTCCCGGGGTGTTCTGAGCGTCAGGGCCGCGTCGGCGGCGAGACCGTCTTGGACGGGTCCCGCACGACCACCGGGTCCAGGATCTCGTCGACCGCGGCGACCAGGTCGTCGTCCAGGGTGATGCCGGCCGCGACCACGTTCTCGGTGAGCTGCTCGGGGCGGGAGGCGCCCACGATCGCCGAGCCGACGTCGGGGTTCCGCAGCACCCACGCCACCGCGTACTGCGCCATCGTCAACCCCGCCTCCTGCACCAGCGGGACCATCTTCTGGACCGCTTCGAGCACGTCGTCGCGCAGGAACCGCTTGACGAAGTCGGCGCCGCCCTGGTCGTCGGTGGCCCGGGAGCCCTCGGGCACCGGCTGGCCCGGCAGGTACTTGCCGGTGAGCACGCCCTGGGCGATCGGCGACCAGACGATCTGGCCCACGCCTGCCGCCACGCTGGCGGGGACGACCTCGGCCTCGATGACCCGCCACAGCAACGAGTACTGCGGCTGGTTGGAGATGAACGGGATGCGCAGCTCCCGGGCCAGCTCGGCGCCAGCGGTGATCTGCCCGGCGTCCCACTCGGACACGCCGATGTAGAGCACCTTGCCGCTGCGGACCAGGTCCGCGAACGCCACCATCGTCTCCTCGAGCGGCGTCTCGTGGTCGTAGCGGTGGGCCTGGTACAGGTCGATGTGGTCGGTCTGCAGGCGGCGGAGCGACGCCTCGCAGCTCTCCTGGATGTGCTTGCGCGACAGTCCGCGGTCGTTCGCTCCCGAGCCGGTCGGCCAGTACACCTTGGTGCAGATCTCCAGACCCTCACGGCGCTGGCCGGCCAGCGCCGTGCCCATGACGGCCTCCGCCCGGGTGCCGGCGTAGACGTCCGCGGTGTCGAAGGTGGTGATGCCCTGGTCGAGCGCCTCGTGCACGGCGGCGATCGCCGTGTCGTCGTCCACCTGGGAGCCGTGGGTGATCCAGTTCCCGTAGGAGATGGCGCTGACCTTCAGACCGGACCGACCCAGGAAGCGGTGTTCCATCGTTCGTGCACTCCTCGTCGTGGGGTGGTCGGTCCTGCTGACGCGGGGACCGTGGTGCCTGACCCGGACGACCGGACGTGCTCACGCCAGGTCGAGCACCTCGTCATAGCCCAGCCGGACGCTCTCGATGAACGATTCCGGGTCGGGCACGGCGGCCGGGTCGATGTTGAGGCCGATGTTCAGGTCGTTCTGGTAGCTCAGGAGCGTCACGTTGCACGCGGCGCCCGCCAGCGGGCCGAACGGGATGATCGCGTCCACCGGGATGCCGCGCAGGTAGACGGGCACCGGCGAGCCCGGGACGTTGGATGCCTGGAAGTCCAGGCCCTTCATCATCGAGCCGAACACCTGCGTGACGACGGTCGTGGGGAGCCGGTTGAGCAGGTTGGCCACGGGCTCCACCAGCTGGTTGGCCGGCTCGTCACGGGCGGTCATCATCCGGCGCCGGATCGTGCGCATGAGCTCGATCACGTCCTGCGCGTGCACCGGGATCTCGAAGCGGGCCGGGACGAACGCGTTGCCCGCGGTGTCGTTCATCTCGCCGCTGCGCACGTTGATCGGCATGCCCATGCGCAGGTCCTGCAGCGAGGCGTCGTGGCGGCGGTGGTAGATCTGCAGGCCCCTGACGAGGCCGGTGACGTAGGTGTCGTTGAGCGAGCCGCCCACCCGCTTGCCGGCCTTCTTGGCCAGGTCGAGCGGCAGGGTCAGCGCCTCGAGGTGGCTGGACAGCGACCGGCCCGACATGATCGGCGACATGGGTGCCGGCGACGGGCGCAGCACCCTGGCCGCCGATGCTGCGAGCTCGGCGGCGTTGGCGAACGTGCCGATCGGGTCCGTGATCGCGCTGGTCGCGACGTGGGTCCCGGCGCCGGTCAGCTCCCTGAGCAGCCCGACCTGCGTGCGGGCCTGGTGGCCGAGCGCGTCGGTGAAGCGCTCGGTCTGGTTCAGCACGTGGACCGGGGGAGCGGGGGGCATGGCGCGTTCGGGGGCGTCGGGCGTGAGGTCGAAGAGCTCGAGCATGAGTCGGACGCCGCCCACGCCGTCGGTCATGGCGTGGTGGAACTTCAGGATCAGCGCGTCGCGTCCGTCGGCCAGGCCGTCGACGGCGGTGCACTCCCACTGCGGGCGGGCCCGGTCGAAGCCCTGCATGGCGATCGGCTGGGTCATGCGCAGCAGGTCGCGCAGGGAGCCGTCGCCGGGGACCCGCGCGGCGCGGAGGTGGTAGTCGAGGTCGAAGTTGGGATCGATCTCCCACCGCGGCGGGGCGAGCGACATGAGGTTGGACCGCACCCGCTGGCGGAGCCGGGGGACCACCCGCGTGAGTCGCTCGAAGGTGCGCCGCAGCGTGTCGCGGTCGATGGGGCGCTCGAGCAGGATCACCGTGGTGATCGTCGAGCGGAGCATCGGGTCCTTCTCGATCGACCACATGAGCGCGTCCTCGTCGCTCATGCGGTCGTGGTACCGGATCGGTGCCGCCGTCGGGTCGTCGTCCACGGGCCCAGCCTAGGGCCGAGCGACAGGTGCCCGTCCGGGCGTCAGATGCAGCGGTAGCTCGCCGTGAAGTTCTGCTGGTCCGTGTGACCGTCCACGAACGTGCGGGTGCGCTGGGTCGTGATCTTGCCGCAACCGCTCTTGGGGTTCTGGGCCGTCTGCTCGCCCCGGGCGAACTGCGTGGACCACAGCTGCACGGTGATCGACGAGTCGGTGTAGGTCGGCCAGATGACCACGCCGTACGGGGTGTTGTTCTTGATCTTCAGATCCACGCTCGGATAGGCGAGCGTGGCCTCGCGGCCGAAGGGGTACCGGCTGATGTACTCCGAGTGCGCCTTGTAGGCGGGGATGTCCAGACCGGCGAAGAAGGCGGCGTTGAAGAGGGTGGTGGCGTACTGGCTGATGCCGCCCCCGTAGTCCTCCTTGTGCTCGCCGTTCTCGATGACCGGGGCGGACACGTAGCCCTTCTCGGGCGTGCGCTTGCCGATGAACTGGTTGACCGAGAACGTGTCGCCCGGGGCGATGAGGATGCCGCGGGTGGCGTCGGAGATCGTGTGGATGTTCTTGACGCGGGGTTGGCCGGCGGGGTGCCGGGTGGTGAACTCGCCGACCACCTGCTTGACCCCCAGGCCCTTGGCCCACTCCACGCCCTGGGCGGCGGTCATGGTCGTCGTCGGCAGCTCGACCTCGGTGTGGCCGGCGAGCAGGGCGTCCACGATCTTCTGCGGCGCCTCGGGTGCGCAGCACACCTGGGCGTCCTTGCCGGGCTTGGGGACCGGGACGCCGCCCTCGATGGCGAACCGCACGTCGGTCGGGTTGCCGGAGCCGGCGGGCATCTTGTCCGCGAGGAGCTTGGCGACGGCGTCCGCGTTCATCGTCAGCTGCGGCGTGGGGGTCTCGGGGGTGCCGCCGACGACCACGGCGAAGGCGGGTCGGAAGTCCTTGCCCTCGATCTCGAAGGTCTTGCCCGCCGCGGTCAGCTTGATGGTGCCGGTGGTGACCTCGTTCGCCTTGTCCACCAGCGCCTGGACGGCCTGGTCGGTCATCTTCGGCTTGGTGACGGCGCGTTCCACGTCGATGGTGATCGGCGCGCCCAGGTCCGACACGCCGGACGGCAGCGCCGCGGCGACCGAGTTGGTGGTCAGCTCGATGCCGTCCTTGCCGGGGACGAGGGCCACGCCCTTCTCGTCCGCGGTCATGGAGGGCTCGACCGGGTCGGAGCGCTGGTCGCCCTCGAGCTCGACGAGCTGCTGGGTCAGGACGCCGCCGTCGAGCGACACGGCCGCGTCGACGGTGCGCGGCGACATGACCGATCCGAGCCACCGCACGGGGCGGGCGGGCAGCGGGTCGGCCCTGCCGACGTCCCAGGCCCGCTGCACCGAGCGGTCCACGTCGATGGACATGCCGAGCGCACCGGCGGTGCTCGTCAGGTGGACGTCGCCGCCGTTGATCGTGACCTCGGTGTCGGGGAACTCCTCGGCCATCGCCTCGACGGCCGTGCGCAGCTGCGACTTGGTCATGCCGCCCACGGGCTCCCCGGCGAGCTCCACGTTGCGGACCACGGCGTCCCGGTTGAGGACGGCGGCGTCGACCGCCCACGCCGACGCGACGAGCGCGATGACGATCAGCGGCGCGGCAACGACGCCGACGAGCACCTTCCGGGGGCGTGACACGGCACTAGGGTCGCACACGGCCGCGGTCGGTTCGCGGCACCCCTCCCGGGCGGTTCTCAGGATCGCCCTCCGGGGTGCGGTGGTCGGTGCGGCCGGGGGAACCAGATCGAGCACCAGGGGGACGTCGACAATGGGCATCTGCGAGGGGCGCGTCTGCGTCGTCACGGGAGCGGGCCGGGGCATCGGGCGAGCGCACGCGCTCACCCTGGCGTCCGAGGGCGCGATGGTGGTCGTCAACGACCTCGGCGGCGAGATGGACGGCACCGGCAACCCCACGTCGGGCCCGGCGACCGAGGTCGTGGAGGAGATCCGGGCCGCCGGCGGCGAGGCGGTCGCGAACGCGGACGACGTGGCGAGCTTCGACGGCGCCGCCCGGCTCGTGCGCACCGCCATCGACACGTTCGGCGACCTGCACTGCCTGGTGAACAACGCCGGCATCCTGCGGGACCGCATGCTCGTGAACATGACGGAGTCCGAGTGGGACGACGTGATCCGGGTGCACCTGAAGGGCACGTTCGCCCCCACGCACCACGCCGCCAACTTCTGGCGCGAGCAGACCAAGGCGGCCGAGGCCGGCGAGCGCGACCGCCCCGTGGCCCGCGTGATCAACACCACCTCGGTGTCGGGCATCTACGGCAACGTCGGCCAGACCAACTACGGCGCCGCCAAGGCCGGCATCGCCTCGTTCACGTTCATCGCCTCCATGGAGCTGGCCCGCTACGGCGCGACCGTGAACGCCGTGGCGCCGGTGGCGCTCACCCGGCTGACCGAGGGGCTGGGTCCCGAGCCGTCCGACGAGCAGCGCGAGGCGATGGACCCGCGGTGGATCGCCCCGCTGGTGACGTGGCTGGCGTCCGAGGAGTCGTCGCACGTGACCGGCCGCGTGTTCGAGGCATCCGGACAGATGCTGGCCGTGGCCGAGGGCTGGCACCGGGGACCGTCGGCGCCACCGGTCGAGGACCCGGCGGCGGTCGGCCCGGTCCTGGAGGACCTGCTGGGCCGGGCCCGGCCGCCCGCGGACATGAGCGGCCAGGACCGCACGGAGTGACACCGCCGGGCTCTGTCCCGCAGGGAGGTGCCGATCGGCGCCTCCCTGCGGGACGAAGCGCCATCGGCAACCAGAACGACGAGTGAGGAGAACAGCGAAATGCCGATCAACCCTGACGCAGTGGGGTCCAGGAGCGAACCGACCGAGTCGTCGTGGACGAGCAAGGACGGCCTCCTCTACGCGGTCGGCGTCGGCGCCGGCCAGGACCCGCTGAGCGAGGCCGAGCGGCCGTTCTTCAGCGAGAACTCGATCGGCGTCGACCAACGGGTCCTGCCCACGATGGTCGTGACCCTGCCCAACGTGAGCGGCGCGTTCGGGTCGATCGGGTCGTTCAACCCGGCCATGCTCGTGCACGGCGAGGAGCGGATCGTCCTGCACGGAGAGGTGCCGGTCGAGGGCATGGTCTCCACCGTCACCGAGATCACCGCGATCTGGGACAAGGGCAAGGGCGCCGTGATCGAGCTCACCAGCACGGCGACGCTGGTCGGGGAGTCCGAGCCGCTGTTCGACGTCGTCATGAGCGCCTTCATCCGCGGCGAGGGCGGTTGGGGCGGCGACCGCGGCCCGTCGGGACCCCGGAACGAAGCGCCCGACCGCGACCCCGACGCCTCGGTCACCTACACGACGCGCCCGGAGCAGGCGCTCGTGTACCGGCTCTCGGGCGACCGCAACCCGCTGCACTCGGACCCGCAGTTCGCCGCGCTGGCCGGCTTCGACCGGCCGATCCTGCACGGCCTGTGCACCTACGGGTTCACCGGTCGGGCGCTGCTGCACGAGCTGT
Source organism: Actinomycetes bacterium (assembly GCA_023450775.1). Classification (GTDB taxonomy): domain Bacteria; phylum Actinomycetota; class Acidimicrobiia; order Acidimicrobiales; family Microtrichaceae; genus Dermatobacter. The sequence continues at coordinate 7,680 of JAEXGP010000391.1, forward strand.
GCGACTCGGACCCGGCCCGCTTCCGCAGCATGGAGGGCCGCTTCTCGTCGCCGGTGATGCCGGGCGAGGACCTCACCGTGCAGATGTGGCGCACGGGCGACGGCCAGGCCGTCTTCCGGACCCTGGCCTCGGGCGACCGCGTGGTCATCGACAGCGGCGCCGTGACCTTCGACGCCTGACCCTGCGGTTCCGGCCTCTCCGACGATTCTGACCACCGGGAACGCTGCTCCGGCGTGCTCCCGGTCATGAGCGTCGTGCGGGTGCTCGGACGCAGGGCGCTCAGAACAGCGTGAGGTCCGCCTCGCGGGCGCCGCGGAGCACGTCGTAGTCGACCTCGACCCAGTCGATGCCCCGGGCCTCGGCCAGCACCTTGGCCTGGGGCTTCACGACTTGGGCGACGAACACGCCGCGCACGCCCCGCAGGTTGGGGTCGCGATCCATGCGCTCCAGGTACCGGACGAGCTGCTCGACGCCGTCGATCTCGCCGCGGCGCTTCACCTCGACGGCGACCGCGGTGCCGTCGCCGTCGCGGCACAGCAGGTCGACCGGCCCGATGTCGGTGGGGAACTCCCTGCGCACGAGCGTGAGGTCCTCGGCGATGACGGTCGGGTCCGCCGCGAGCAGCTCCTGCAGGTGCGCCTCCACGCCGTCCTTCTGCAGGCCCGGATCGGTGCCGAGCTCGTGCGAGGAGTCCGAGAGGACCTCGTGCAGGTGGATGGTGAGACGCTCGCCCTTGGGGTTGGTGACCGTCCAGTGGTCGGTCTCCTCGACCACCACGTTGGGGGCGTTCATCCAGTTGAGCGGCTTGTAGGCGCCCCCGTCGGCGTGGATGGCGACGCAGCCGTCCGCCTTCACCATGATGAGGCGGAGGGCCTCGGGCAGGTGGGCGGTGAGTCGTCCGTCGTAGTCGACCGAGCAGCGGGCGATGACCAGGCGCACGGCCCGGACCCTACCGATTCCGGGCGCCCGCCTCCGCGGACCGGCGGTCAGCCGTTCTGGCGGAGCGCCGGGATGCGCAACGAGAGGTCGTTGCACTCCTCGCAGACGGACTCGGGGATGAGTCCGATGCGCATGAGGACGGCGAAGATCCTGCACCCCAGGCAGAACCCGAACGCCGCCTCCAGGAACGCCGCACCGGCGAGCATGGCGACGACGATGCGGGCCGCGCCGGTGGCGCCGGCGAGCCAGAGGACCGAGCCGGTGACCGAGAAGACCACGCCGATCGCCTGGGCGAAGCGCTTGGGCGGACCCGGGACGTACTTCGCGTGCTCGGGCAGGCGAGGGGCGACGACGCGGGTGGCGAACGTGCCGAGAGGGCTGAGCGTGGGGCCGGTGAGGACCCGGGCGATGAAGCCGTAGGTGAGCGGGATCAGGACCCAGCCCCAGCCGAGTGCGGCGACGGCGAGCGCCATGAGGACGACGCCGGTGGCGACCGTGCGGGCCGCGACGTCGTTGACCGGGTTCGGGAACGAGAACAGCCCGGTGCGACCGCTCGAGGTGGTGGTGGGGGAGGCGGTGGTGGTCACCTCACCAACCTACGACGCAAATCCCGACCAAACCACTCAAGATTGCTGGACCCACAGCAGCCGGGCGCACCTGGGCAGGTCAGGCGCGGGCGTGCTTGAGGGCCTTGGTGGCGCGGGCGCGGTCGCCGGCGTCGAGCAGCACCTTGCGGAGGCGGATGCCCGTGGGGGTGACCTCGACGCACTCGTCCTCGGCCAGGAACTCGAGCGCCTGCTCGAGTGACAGGACCTTCGGCGGCGTCAGCCGCTCGGTGTTGTCGGAGCCGGCGGCACGCATGTTCGTCTGCTTCTTCTCGCGGCAGATGTTGACGTCCATGTCCTCGCCGCGGGAGTTCTCGCCGACGACCATGCCCTCGTAGACCTCGTCGCCGGGGGCGACGAAGAGCGTGGCGCGCTCCTGGATGGCGACGATCGCGTACGCGGTCACCGGGCCGCGGCGGTCGGCCACCACCGAACCGCGGTCGCGGGAGCGGATCTCGCCGAACCACGGCGCCCAGCCGTCGAAGACCTGGTGCAGCATGCCGGTGCCGCGGGTCTCGGTCAGGAACTCGGTGCGGAAGCCGAGCAGCCCGCGAGCCGGCACCCGCTGCTCCATCCGCACCCAGCCGGTGCCGTGGTTGACGATGTCGGTCATCTGGCCCTTGCGGGAGGCCAGCAGCTGGGTGACCGCGCCCAGGAACTCCTCGGGCACGTCGATGGTCACGGCCTCGACCGGCTCGTGCAGCGTGCCGTCGATCTCCCGGGTGACCACCTGGGGCTTGCCGACGGTGAGCTCGAAGCCCTCCCGCCGCATGGTCTCCACCAGCACCGCCAGCTGCAGCTCGCCGCGGGCGAGCACCTCCCACGTGTCGGGGCGCTCGGTCGGCAGTACCCGCAGGCTCACGTTGCCGACGAGCTCGGCGTCCAGGCGGCCCTTGAGCAGCCGGGCGGTCATCTTGTCGCCGTCCAGGCCCGCCATCGGCGAGGTGTTGACGCCGATCGTCATGGCCAGGCTCGGCTCGTCGACGGTGATCACCGGCAGGGGACGGGGGTCCTCGGGGTCCGACAGCGTCTCGCCGATCGTGACGTCCTCCAGGCCCGCCACCGCGATGATCTCGCCCGGTCCGGCGGAGTCGGCCTCGACGCGCTCGTGCGTCTCGGTCACGTACAGCACGGCGATCTTGGCCCGCTCGACCGAGCCGTCGGCGCGGCACCACGACACCTGCTGGCCCTTTCGGATGGTGCCGTTGATGATCCGGCACATGGCGAGCCGGCCGACGAACTGGCTGGCGTCCAGGTTGGTGACCCACGCCTGCAGCGGGTGGTCGGGGTCGTGCGTCGGCGCCGGGAGGTGGTCGACGAGCAGCTCGAACAGCGGGGTCAGGTCCGCGTCGAGGTCCTCGGGCGACTCGGGCTTGGTGGTCGAGGCCCGACCGGCCCGGGCGTTGCAGTAGACGATCGGGAAGTCGAGCTGGTGCACGTCCGCGTCGAGGTCCAGGAACAGCTCCTCGACCTCGCCGACGACCTCGTCGATGCGGGCGTCCTGGCGGTCGACCTTGTTGACCGCCAGGATCACCGGCAGGTCGAGCGCCAGCGCCTTGCGCAGCACGAAGCGGGTCTGGGGGAGCGGACCCTCGGAGGCGTCGACGAGCAGGACGACGCCGTCGACCATGGTCAACGCCCGCTCGACCTCGCCACCGAAGTCGGCGTGGCCCGGCGTGTCGACGATGTTGATCTTGACCTCGTCGCGACCCTCGCCGGTCCAGCGCACGGCGGTGTTCTTGGCCAGGATCGTGATGCCCTTCTCACGCTCCAGGTCCATGGAGTCCATGACGCGCTCGACGGTCTCGGCCCCTTCGCGGAACGCGCCCGACTGCTGGAGCATGGCGTCGACGAGCGTGGTCTTGCCGTGGTCGACGTGCGCGATGATCGCGACGTTGCGGATGCCCGGGACGGGCACGGCGTGGGTGCCCGCGGTGGGCTCGGCAGAGGTGGAGGTCATGGCGCTTCCGGTTTCGGGGGACCCACCAGTCTGCCCGACCGGACCCCTCGCCCCCGAACCACCCCGGGATGCCGTCCGACACGTCCCTCAGGTGGCGTGCGTGCCCGGGCTCGTCAGCGGCGGTCGAGGCGCTTGCGGATGGTCTCCCGGCGCCGGCGCAGCTCGTTGTAGGTGACGCCCTCGGTCGAGTCGTCCACGATGCCGAAGCTGGCGCGGATGGCGCTCTCGTCGACCGAGAACCCGTCGGCCGACACGCCGAGCTCCGACGCGAAGCGCTCGCCGTGCGTGGTGGCCAGTCCGGTCGACAGCGACGCCACCTCCGCCACCAGGTCCAGGTCGGGAGCCAGCACGGCGATCGCACCGTCCAGGAACACCAGGTTCTTCACGTACAGCATGAGGATCTTCGGAAGCCGCGCCCCCATGCCCATCAGCGCCTTGATGATCCGCTGGATCTCGCCGACGAGCTCCTCCTGGTCGAGTGTCGTGGGGTCCACGGGCGCCTTGTCCAGGCCCAGCTCGCGGATCACCTCGTCGATGTCGGTGTCCGCGGGCAGCGCGCCCAGGTCCCGGAACGCGGTGACCTGCCCCGGGATGTCGCCCATGGCGCCGTAGAGCATCATCCGCAGGAACGCCGAGCGCTGCAGCGGCGTCATGCGGGCCGTGATGCCGAAGTCGAGCAGCGCGATCCGGCCGTCGGGCGTGACGAACAGGTTCCCGGCGTGCAGGTCGCCGTGGAAGATGCCGTGGACGATGCAGCCCTCGGTGAAGCCCTTCATGCCGATCCGGATGATCTCGTGCGTGTCGACCCCGGCGGCCTGCATGGACTCCAGGTCCTCGAAGGCGAAGCCGTGCAGCCGCTCCATGACCAGCACGCGGCGCGTGACGAGCTCGGGGTGCGGCCGGGCGATGATCCAGCCCCGCTGGCCGAGCTGGGCGAACACCTCGGCCACGTCGAGCATGTTCTCGGCTTCGAGGCGGAAGTCGAGCTCCTCCAGGATCGTCTCGGCGAACAGCTCGACGAGCGCCGGCGGGTTGGCCAGCGCGGCGACCGGGATGCGTCCGACCAGGAACGGCGCCAACCACGACATGACCTTGAGGTCCGACTGCACCTGCTGTCGGATGGTCGGGCGCTGCACCTTGACGACCACGTCCTCGCCGGTGGTGAGCCGCGCCACGTGGACCTGGGCGATGGACGCTGCAGCGAGCGGCTCGCGGTCGAACGACGAGAACACCTCTTCGAGCCCGCGGCCGAGATCCTCCTCGACCACACGGCGCACGACGTCGAACGGCTCGGCGCGCACCTGGTCACGGCACTTGCGGAACTCGTCCACCAGCTCGGCGGGGAAGAGGCCCTCACCGCTCGAGATGATCTGGCCCAGCTTGATGTACGTCGGGCCCAGGTGCTCGGCCGCGATGCGCAGGCGTCGCGACAGGCCGGCGGTCGACGCCCCGCCGCCCTCCCGGCGCTCCTTGACCGCCCAGGTGCCGACCGCGGCACCGAGGCGGGCCGTGACCTCGGCGAGGCGCACGGGCGGCGGCAGCCGGCGGCGGCCGGTGAGCACCGGCACCTGGCGGCGGATCGTCAGGCGCATCACGGACAGGCCCTTCGACCACGTCAGGCGCTCGGGGTCGACGACCCACGGGCCCTGTTCGGTGAACGTGTACCGCTCGACGTCGGGGGAGACGGCGGTGTCGGTCATGGTGCTCCAGTCGCCGAGGCTCGTGATCCGGCCGCGGCGGCCAGCGCCCGGTCGGCCAGTTCCGTGCGGCAGATCAGCAGGTCGGGCAGCGAGACGTCGGCCTGGTTGTACCGCAGCAGCGACCCGTCCAGGCGGCTGCAGTGGAGGCCCGCGGCCAGGGCGACGGCGACCGGCGCGCAGCTGTCCCACTCGTACTGACCGCCCGAGTGCGGGTAGGCCTCTGCCTCGCCCCTGACGACCGCCATGGCCTTGGCGCCGGCCGAGCCCATGGGGAGGAGCTCGGCGCCCAGCGCCCGTGCCACGGCCTCCGCCTCGGCCGGTGGCCGGGTCCGGCTGACCACCACGCGAGGCACCTGGGCGGCGGGGCCGAGGACGGGTGGATCGTCGGTGGCCAGGACCAGGCCGAGCCCGGGCAGGGCGACCGCTCCCGCGGTCGGCACCTGGTCCTCGACGAGGGCCACGTGCACGGCCCAGTCGCTGCGCTCCTCGCCGTACTCGCGGGTGCCGTCGAGCGGGTCGATGATCCACACGCGGGGCGCGTCCAACCGCGACAGGTCCTGGTGCTCGGCGGCGGTGGACTCCTCGCTGAGGACCTTGTCGTCGGGACGGGCCTCGGCCAGGCGATCGACGAGCATGGCGTGGCCGACGGCGTCGCCCCGCGCCCCCAGGTCCCGGCCGGTCACGCCGTCGGCGACCATCCGGTCCCGCAGCTCGAGCAGGAGCTCACCCGCGGCGCCCGCCAACTCCCTCGCCAGTCGGTGGTCGTCGTCGGTCGCCACGACCGCGCACCCTACCCGGCGGGGGAGCGAAGACCGGCCCGGCCGATCTCGCGGAGCGGGCTTGGGCCGGCCGAATCCCGACTGGAGCGGTCAGGATTCGGTCGGTACGCTTCCCGGGTCCCGCCGGGAGCACCCGCTCGGACGTCGGGTTCGTCACCACGACCGACCAGCGCACCGGGACCGACAGCGAGAGACGGACGTGACCACCTACGAGTTGACCAACCTGCAGGCCCTCGAGGCGGAGTCCATCCACATCATCCGTGAGGTCGCTGCGGAGTTCGAGCGCCCCGTGCTCCTCTTCAGCGGCGGCAAGGACTCGATCGTCATGCTGCGCCTGGCCGAGAAGGCCTTCTGGCCGGCGCGCATCCCGTTCCCGGTCATGCACGTGGACACCGGCCACAACTTCGACGAGGTCTACGAGTTCCGCGACCGCCGGGTGGCCGAGCTGGGGATCAAGCTCGTGGTGGCCTCGGTGCAGGCGTCGATCGACGCGGGTCGCGTGGTCGAGGAGACGGGTCCGCGGGCCAGCCGCAACCAGCTCCAGACGGTCACGCTGCTCGACGCCATCGAGGAGCACGGCTTCGACGCCGCGTTCGGCGGGGCCCGTCGTGACGAGGAGCGGGCCCGCGCCAAGGAGCGCGTGTACTCGTTCCGCGACGAGTTCGGTCAGTGGGACCCGAAGAGCCAGCGACCCGAGCTCTGGGGTCTCTACAACGGGCGCCACCGCCGCGGCGAGCACATCCGCGTGTTCCCGCTGAGCAACTGGACCGAGCTCGACATCTGGCAGTACATCGAGGCCGAGGGCATCGAGGTGCCGTCGATCTACTACGCCCATGAGCGCGAGGTCTTCCAGCGCGACGGCATGTGGTTGGCGGTCACGCCGTTCGTCACGGTCATGGAGGGCGAGGAGCCCGAGGTCCGCACCGTCCGGTACCGCACGGTGGGCGACGCGTCGTGCACGGGTGCGGTCGAGTCGTCCGCGGCGGACGTGGCCGCGGTGATCGAGGAGGTCTCGGCGACGCGCATCACCGAGCGCGGCGCCACCCGGGCCGACGACCGTGCCTCCGAAGCGGCGATGGAAGACCGCAAGCGCGAGGGGTACTTCTGATGGCGACGTTCGCGACGGACCGCGGCCGTGGGGAAGGGGCCCCACGTTGCCGAGGAGCTGGGCGCGGTGCGAAGCACCCGGGTGCCCAGCGGGGCAGGAGCACAGACCGGAAGCGCGAGGGGTACTTCTGATGGAGCTGTTGAGGTTCGCCACCGCGGGGTCCGTGGACGACGGCAAGTCCACGCTCATCGGACGGCTCCTGTACGACGCCAAGTCGATCTTCGAGGACCAGCTGGACGCGGTGGCCGACGCGTCCGAGCGCATGGGGCTCGAGGGACCCAACCTGGCGCTGCTCACCGACGGCCTGCGGGCGGAGCGCGAGCAGGGCATCACGATCGACGTGGCCTACCGCTACTTCGCCACCCCCAAGCGGAAGTTCATCATCGCCGACACCCCGGGCCACATCCAGTACACGCGGAACATGGTCACCGGCGCCTCCACCGCCGACCTCGCGGTGGTCCTGGTCGACGCCCGCAAGGGTCTGCTCGAGCAGTCCCGGCGTCACGCGTTCATCGCGTCGCTGCTGCGCATCCCGCACCTGGTCGTGGCGGTCAACAAGATGGACCTCGTCGACCACAGCGAGGAGCGCTTCGACGAGATCGTCGAGGAGTTCCGCCAGTTCGCCATGAAGCTCGACATCGGCGACCTCACGTTCATCCCGATCTCCGCGCTCAACGGCGACAACGTGGTGCAGCGCTCGGTGAACATGGGCTGGTACGAGGGCTCGTCGCTCCTGCACCACCTGGAGACCGTGCACATCGCGTCGGACCGCAACCTGATCGACGCCCGCTTCCCGGTGCAGTACGTCATCCGGCCGCAGACCGACGAGTTCCACGACTACCGGGGCTACGCGGGGCAGGTCGCCGGTGGCGTGTTCAAGCCGGGCGACGAGGTGGTGGTGCTCCCGTCGGGCCTGCCGTCGACGATCGCGGCGATCGAGACGTTCGACGGCCCGGTCGACGAGGCGTTCCCGCCCATGTCGGTCACGATCCGCCTGACCGACGACATCGACGTGTCGCGCGGCGACATGATCTGCCGGGTCAACAACCGGCCGACCGTCGCCCAGGACGTGGACGCGATGGTCTGCTGGATGTCCGAGACGGCCACCCTGACGCCCCGGACCAAGCTCGCGATCAAGCACACGACGCGCTCGGCCCGCGTGATGGTCAAGGACCTGCAGTACCGCCTGGACATCAACACGCTGCACCGCGACGAGGACGCCGACCGCCTGGACCTCAACGAGATCGGGCGCGTCACCATGCGCGTGACCCAGCCGCTGTTCGTCGACGAGTACCGTCGCAACCGCGAGACGGGCTCGTTCATCCTCATCGACGAGGCGACCGACAACACCGTCGGCGCCGGCATGATCCTGTCCGGCTCCTGATGTCCGCAGCTGCCGGCGGCGGCCCGGTGACCCCCGGCGTCGTGTGGCACGAGGGTGCGGTGTCGCGCGACGAACGGGCAGCGGTGACCGGCGGTCGCGGCGCGGTCGTCTGGTTCACCGGCCTGTCGGGCTCCGGCAAGTCGACGGTGGCGGTCGAGGTCGAGCGCGCCCTCGTGGCCGGAGGCCGGGCCGCGTACCTGCTCGACGGCGACAACCTCCGTCACGGCCTGAACGGCGACCTGGGGTTCTCTGCGGAGGACCGAGGCGAGAACGTCCGGCGGGTCGGCGAGGTGGCAGCCCTGTTCGCCGATGCCGGGGTGGTCGCGGTGGTGCCGCTGGTGTCGCCCTACCGGGCCGATCGGGACCGGGTGCGCCGGCGCGTGACCGACGCCGGTCTCCGATTCGTGGAGGTCCACGTGGACACGCCGCTCGACGTGTGCGAGTCCCGCGACCCGAAGGGCCTGTACGCCAGGGCCCGGGCCGGCGAGCTCACCGGCATGACCGGGATCGACGACCCCTACGAGCCACCCGAGGTGCCGGAGCTGGTCCTGCGGCCGTCCGACGGCGATCCCGTCGAGCAGGCCGCGCTCGTGCTGGAGCGACTGACCGGCGACTGACGGTCCCGATCGACGGGGCCCGGGCGGGGCGTCAGGCGGACTTGGGCTCGGCGGCGCGGGCGCGGTTGCGGACGACCGGCGTCGTGTCGACCTCGCCGTGGGGCTCACCCGCGAGCTCGTAGCAGTCGGCGTGGAAGTGCTCGACGCGGTCCCACACGCCCTTCACGTACACGTTGCAGATCACCTGGCGGTTCCGGACCTTGGCCTGGAACTTCACGCGCTCGCCGCAGTGGGCGCACTCGACGGTGCTGCCGGGCTCGACGTCGCGGAGGACCGCTCGGCTCGTCCGCGGTGCGGACTTCGGACGTGGCGCCGGCCGCGTGGCCGTCGCTGTGGTGCTGGATGAGGCTGCCATGACCAGAGGTATCGGGTCGCCGCGAACGGCGCCTGAGGCCCTGGCCGAAGGTAGGGCCGAACGGCCCAGGCGCGGTCCTCGTATGGGCCGGGGGACCCATTTACCCCCTGCTCCGGCGGGATCAGGATGGGGAGTCGACGCGCCCGTCCGGCACCGCCCTGGCGCTCCGCCCGAGCACGACGGCGTCCCGCACGAGCGATCGGACGCGCTCCTCGTCCGCACCGGCCGCCACGAGCGCCTGGATCCGGGACTCCATCTCCTGGGCCCGCACCTCGTCGAAGGTCACCGACGCGTCCCGCGTCGCGACCGACGTGACCAGCATCAGGCAGACGGCGGCCACGGCGGTGATCAGGCCGAAGGTGATGGCGATCCCGTTGTTGTCCGCGATCGAGCCGACGATCATGCCGGCGATGCCGCCGACGAAGACGGCGAGCACCAACCGTCGGACGATCCTCGGGTCCACGACTCGGCCTACCGCGTGAGCGGCTTGTACTTGATCCGGTGGGGCTGCGCCGCGTCCGCACCGAGCTCCTTGCGACGGAACTCCTCGTACTCGCTGAAGTTGCCCTCGAACCACCGGACCTGCGAATCGCCCTCGAACGCCAGGATGTGCGTGGCGATGCGGTCGAGGAACCAGCGGTCGTGCGAGATCACCACCGCGCACCCCGGGAAGCTGTCGAGCGCCTCCTCGAGCGCTCGCAGCGTGTCCACGTCCAGGTCGTTGGTGGGCTCGTCGAGCAACAGGACGTTGCCGCCGCGGCGAAGGAGCTTGGCCAGGTGCACCCGGTTGCGCTCGCCACCCGACAGCGTGCCGACCGACTTCTGCTGATCCGAGCCCTTGAAGTTGAAGCTGGCGCAGTAGGCCCGGCCGTTGACCTCGCGCGTGCCGACCATGAGCACGTCCTGACCGTCGGTGATCTCCTCGTAGACGGTCCGCGAGTCGTCGAGGGAGTCGCGGGACTGGTCGACGTACGCGAGGTCGACGGTGGAGCCGATGGTCAGCGTGCCGGCGTCGGGCTGCAGGTCGGCGTCGCCGGTGCCCTCGGCTGCGTCGACGATCATCCGGAACAAGGTCGTCTTGCCGGCGCCGTTCGGGCCGATCACGCCGACGATGCCGGCGCGGGGGAGCGAGAAGCTGAGATCGTCGATGAGCAGCTTGTCGCCGAAGCCCTTGGTGAGCCCGTCGGCCACGATGACCTGGTCGCCCAGGCGCGGACCCGGCGGGATCGCGATCTCGAGCGTGGACGAGGTGTCCCGCGCCTCCTCGGCCTCCTTCTGGAGCTCCTCGTAGGCGGACAGACGGGCCTTGGACTTGGCCTGCCGGGCCTTCGGCGCCATGCGGACCCACTCGAGCTCCCGCTCGAGGGTCCGTCGCCGCGCCTCGTTCTGCTTCTCCTGCTGACCGAGCCGGTCCTGCTTCTGCTCCAGCCAACCCGAGTAGTTGCCCTCGAAGGGGTGGCCCTTGCCGTGGTCGAGCTCCAGGATCCAGCGCGCCACGTTGTCCAGGAAGTAGCGGTCGTGCGTGATCGCCACGACGGTGCCGGCGTAGTCCTGGAGGAACCGCTCGAGCCACGCCACGGACTCCGCGTCCAGGTGGTTGGTGGGCTCGTCGAGCAGGAGGAGGTCGGGCTTGGAGAGGAGGAGCCGGCACAGGGCCACGCGCCGTCGCTCACCGCCCGAGAGCGTGGTGACGTCGGCGTCGCCGGGCGGCAGCCGCAGCGCGTCCATGGCGATGTCGATCGTGCGCTGGAGGTCCCAGCCGCCGACCGCCTCGATCTGCGCCTCGAGCTCGGCCTGCTGGTTGCCGAGCTTCTCGTAGTCGACGTCGGGGTCGCTCCAGCGGGCCATGAGCTCCTCGTACGAGGCGAGCAGGCCGGCGACCTCGGCGGCACCGTCGAGCACGTTGCCGCTGACGTCCTTGTCGGGGTCGAGCTGTGGTTCCTGCTCCAGCAGCCCCACCGTGAAGCCCTGCGTGAGCTGCGCCTCGCCGGTGTAGTCCTCGTCCACGCCGGCCATGATCTTCAGCAGCGACGACTTGCCCGAGCCGTTGGCGCCGATCACGCCGATCTTGGCGCCCGGGTAGAACGACAGCGAGATGTCCTTGAGGACGTCCCGGTCCGGCGGCACGTACTTGCCGACGCGTCGCATGGTGAAGATGAACTGGGCGGCCATGGGGCGGATCGTACCGGCGGGGCGCGAGGCGGCCGAACGCGTGGGTCGCGCCGTCCGTGCCCCGACGCGCCGCACGGCCCGGTCGCCCGGGCCGTGCGGTGGAGATGTCGGCGGGTGCCGGCCTCAGCGGCGGGCAGCGGCCTTCTTGGCCGGAGCCTTGCGCTTGGCCGGTGCCTTCTTGGCAGGGGCCTTCTTCTTGGCGGCAGCCTTGGGCTTGGCCGGGGCCTTGTTGGCAGTTGCCTTCTTCTTGGCAGGAGCCTTCTTCTTCGCAGGCGCCTTCTTGGCCGGTGCCTTCTTCTTGGCCGGTGCCTTCTTGGCGGGAGCCTTCTTCTTCGCAGGCGCCTTCTTGGCCGGTGCCTTCTTCTTGGCCGGAGCCTTCTTCTTCACTGCCACTGGTGCCTCCTCGGCGGTGTCCTCGGAGAGGATGGGTTGTTGGGTGTCCGATTCCTCGGGTTCGCTGCGACGCCTGCGCGACCGCGTCCCCGACGATCCGGACGACCCGGCGCCGACGGCGTCGGTTCCGGGCAGTGCAAGGTCGATGCCCCGACGTGGGGTGTCGAAGCCCTGCACGGTGAAGGAGCGAACCTCGCCCATGCTCAGCACCTCTCGGGCGCTGCGCGGGGGAGGGTCACCCATCGACTTCAGAGGGATGTAGCAACGAGCTCCGTCGACCTCGGCGTAGGCGCCGTGGGAGGAGAACTCGACGATCGTGGCGTCGACCGTGGAACCGATCTGGTGCGCGGTGACGAACCCCAGGAACACCGGCGGCGTGTTGATCGGCTCGCCCGCCGGCCGCTTCTTCTCCCGCGTGCCGGTGGCCGGCGCCGTCTTCGGCTCGGCCGGCTCGGGGGCGGACTTCCGTCGACCGCGACGGCCGCCGCCGGATGTCGCCTCGGTCGGGGTTGCCTCGGCGACGGACGCCTTGCGGCCGCGCCGCGTGGTGGTGGTCTCCTGCTTGGACGCCTTGCCGTCGGTCTTCTTCTTGGCCTCGCGGAACGAGCGGCGGCTGACCGCGCCCTTGACCGGGACCCGCGGCACGAACACCCAGCCCACGCCGGGCACCGGCTTGCCGCCCCAGAGGCGGTCGTCCTCGAAGAGCCACGGGTAGGTGGCGTGGAACTCCTGGAACGAGTCGTTCGAGAGGATCGTGGCACCGGTTCGGTCCGCGATCTGCAGCACGAACGCGTCGCCTCGTCCGACCGCGCCTGCGGGCGGCGTGAGCAGCTCGCCCGCGAGCAGCGCGGCTTCGTACTCCGCGCGCTCCGACTCGTCGATGCGGTTGGGGAAGGTGGCGTCGACGATCACGACCACGTTGTCGTAGGTGTGCGCCTTCACGAACTCGGTCACTGCTTCGTTGAGCTGCGCGAGCGAGGGCGCGGTCCGACCTTCGGTTGCGATGTTCGACCCGTCGACGACGAGGTGTTCCTGTGACATGTCGATGATCAGTGAAGCAGGAAAATGGTTCCGCGCGGCGCATCTCTCACACGCGTTCGCGATCGGCGCGCCGCGCTGCGCAGGCGCTTCGACGGGTCATGTGCGAGAGGCATATGTCGTCTCCGGCGTGTCGGGCGATCGGCGACTGCGTCGTATCCGGCGGGATATGTGCGCCGCGCATGTGTGCGATGTGCTCGTACGATGCGCGTGTGATCCGAGCGGTGCTCTTCGACTTCGGCGGCGTCATCCTCTCCAGCCCGTTCGAGGCCTTCGCCGAGTACGAGCGTCGGGCGGGCCTGCCGCCCGATCTGCTGCGCACGATCAACGCGACCGACCCCGACACGAACGCGTGGGCGCGCCTCGAGCGCAGCGAGCTCGGCCTGGCGGAGTTCGCCGAGGCGTTCGAGCAGGAGGCCGCCGTGCTGGGCCACGTCGTCGACGGCAACGAGGTGCTCGCGTGCCTCCGCGGCGAGCTGCGGCCGCGCATGGTCGAGGCGCTCCGCCGCTGCCGGACCAGGTACGCCACGGCGCTCCTGACCAACAACTTCCTGACCGGCGACCCGAGCTGGTCGAGCGGCGGCAGCTTCGGGCCCGTGCTCGAGCTGTTCGACGTGGTCGTCGAGTCGTCGCAGGTGGGCGTGCGCAAGCCCGAGGTGCGCTTCTACGAGATCGCGCTGGAACAGCTCGGGATCGCCGCGGACGAGGCCGTCTTCCTGGACGACCTGGGCGTGAACCTGAAGCCGGCGAAGGCCATGGGCATGACGACGATCAAGGTCGTCGACCCCGACGAGGCGCTCGACGAGCTGGCCGCGATCCTCGACCTGGACCTGTAGTCGCCGGGGCGCACGACCCGCAGTCCCGCTGAACGAGCCGCAGGCCCGGTCGATCGCCGCAGCGCAGCGGCGTCCGCGCGGGGTGGGGCTGCTGCGCCGCAGGCCCGGTCGATCGCCGCAGCGCAGCGAGGACCTGATCGACCGGAACCAGCGGTGAGTCACCGAAGGTGACGTGGCTCTTCGACACGCCGAAGGCGTGGGTCAGGCTCTTCGACACGCCGAAGGCGTGGCTCTGGTCAGACCGAAGGTCTGAGAACGCCGAAGGCGTGGGTCAGTGGAAGTCGGAGCGGCTGCGCCGCTCGAGCGGCGCGAACGCCGCGGCCAGGATCATGTTCTGCTCCTGGGTGTGGATCGTGTGGCTGCCGGTCGCGGGCGACGCCTCGTCGGGCCGGCTGATCCGCCGGATCTCCATGGTGTCGCCGTGGGCCTCGTACAGCCGGCCCTTGACCGTGTTCCAGGAACCCATGTTCTCGGGCTCCTCCTGCAGCCAGACGATCTCGGAGCAGTTCGGGTACCGGCTGAGCTCCTTGGCGACCGCCTCGAACGGCCACGGGTAGAGCTGCTCGACCCGGGCGACCGCCACGTCCGCGCCGGCCTCGTCGCGCCAGGTCTGCGCCTCGACGCCGACCTTGCCCGACGCCAGCACGAGCCGCCGCACCTTGGAGGCGTCGAGGTCGGGTGAGGTGTCGCCGATGAGCTCCTCGAAGCTGCCGTTGACCAGCGAGTCGACCGAGGACCGCCAGCGCTTGTCGCGCAGACCCGACTTGGGCGTGGCCACCACGAGCGGCTTGCGCACGGTCCGGTGGATCTGACGCCGCAGCAGGTGGAAGTACTGCGCCGCGGTCGTCGGCTGGCAGACCTGGATGTTGTCCTCGGCGCACAGCGTGAGGAACCGCTCGAGCCGGGCGGAGGAGTGCTCGGGACCCTGGCCCTCGTAGCCGTGGGGGAGCAGCATGACCAGACCCGACGTCTGCTGCCACTTGTCCTCGGCGGCGACGATGAACTGGTCGATGATGATCTGGGCGCCGTTCATGAAGTCGCCGAACTGGCCCTCCCAGAGCACGAGCGTGTCGGGGCTCACCACCGAGTAGCCGTACTCGAAGCCGAGCGCCGCGTACTCGCTCAGCAGGGAGTCGTAGATCCACAGCAGCGTGTCGGGCGGCGAGGCCAGCTGCTGCAGCGGCACGTACTCGGCGCCGGTCTCGTAGTCGAAGAGCGTGGAGTGCCGCTGGGAGAACGTGCCGCGGCGCGAGTCCTGACCTGCCAGGCGCACCGACGTGCCCTCGAGCAGCAGCGATCCGAACGCGAGGCTCTCGGCCAGCGCCCAGTCCACCTGGCCCTCGTCGAACATCTTGGTGCGCGCCTCGAGCTGCTTCGCCAGCTTGGGGTGCACGGTGAAGCCCTCGGGCACCGAGCTGAGCGCGGCGTAGACACGATCGAGCTCCGGGCGCGACACGCCGGTCTGGACATGGGGGAGCACGCCTGGGCTCGGCGGGTGCGGCGCGGCCACGACGTCCTCGGTGGGCGCGGACTGGCGGGTGTCGTCCAGCGCGGCCTGCATGCGGGCGTGGAAGTCGGCGAGCGCCTGCTCGGCCTCGTCGAGCGTCAGGTCGCCGCGGCGCACCAGCGTCTCGACGTAGCGCTTGCGCACGCTGCGCAGACCGTCGATCTTCCGGTACATGAGCGGCTGCGTGTAGCTCGGGTCGTCGCCCTCGTTGTGACCGTGGCGCCGGTAGCAGACCATGTCGATCACGACGTCCTTGTGGAACCGCTGCCGGTAGGCGAACGCCAGCCGGGCGACCCGGACGCACGCCTCGGGGTCGTCGCCGTTCACGTGGATGATCGGGGCCTGCACCGCCTTGGCGATGTCGGTGGAGTACTCGGAGCTGCGGGCCGACTCGGGCGGGGTCGTGAAGCCGAGCTGGTTGTTGACGATCACGTGGATCGTGCCGCCCACCCGGTAGCCCTTGATGAGACTGAGGTTGAGCGTCTCGGCGACCACGCCCTGGCCGGCGAACGCGGCGTCGCCGTGCATCAGGATCGGCAGCACCGGGAAGCGACGGGTGCGGTCGTGGGGGATCTCGTCCATGCGGGCGCGGGCCATGCCCTCGACCACGGGGTCCACCGCCTCCAGGTGGGAGGGGTTGGCGGCCAGGCGGATGGGCAGCTCGGCACCGCTGCGGCTGACGAACTCGCCCTCCTGGCCCAGGTGGTACTTCACGTCGCCGGAGCCCTGGATGGAGTCGGGGTCGACGTAGCCCTCGAACTCGCGGAAGAGCTGGTCGAGGGACTTGCCCACGATGTTGGCGAGCACGTTCAGGCGACCTCGGTGCGGCATGCCCATGACCGCGGAGTCCATGCCGCTGTCGGCCGCCTCCTCGAGGATCGCGTCGAGGATGGGGATGAGGGACTCCGCGCCCTCGAGCCCGAAGCGCTTCTGACCGAGGTACTTGGTGGCCAGGAACTTCTCGAGCGCCTCGGCCGCGTTGAGCCGGCCGAGGATGTGGCGCTGGTCCTCCACGTCCAGGCGCGTGGTCTGGCCCTCGACCTGCTCCTGGATCCAGCGCTTCTCGTCGGGCTCCTGGATGTGGCCGTACTCGATGCCGATCGTCCGGCAGTACGCGTCCCGGAGCACGTGGAGGAGGTCGCCGAGCTTCTGACGCGCCACGCCGCCGACCGGGGCGTAGATGCCGTTGTCGGAGCCGGTGAGGAACTCGCGGTCGAGGTCCCAGATGGTCAACCCGTACGTGGCGGGGTCGAGCTCGGAGTGCATCTCCGGCGGCTTGGCGGCCAGCGGGTCCAGGTCTGCGATCAGGTGGCCGCGCACCCGGTACATGTTGATGAGCGTCGACACCTGCATCTGCTTGACGACCTGCGAGGCCTCGCGGCCCTCGTCGCCGACCACGTCCTGGCGCCAGCGCACGGCCTCGTACGGCACGCCGATGGAGCGGAAGACCTCGTCGTAGAAGTTGTCCTCGCCGAGCAGCAGCTCGTGGACCTTCTTGAGCAGCAGGCCGGACTCCGCGCCCTGGATGATGCGGTGGTCGTAGGTGGAGCTGAGCGTGAGGACCTTCGAGATGCCCAGGTCCGCGATCGTGCGCGGGTCCGCCCCGGCGTACTCGGTTGGGTAGCCCAGCGCGCCGGCGCCGATGATCACGCCCTGCCCGGGCAGCAGGCGCGGCACCGAGCGCTCGGTGCCGATCGTGCCGGGGTTGGTGAGCGTGACGGTGGCGCCCTGGAAGTCCTCGACGGCGAGCTTGCCGGTCTTGGCCTTGCGGATCAGCTCGTCGTAGACGGCGCTGAACTCCGCGAAGTCCATGGTGTCGGCGTCCTTGATGACCGGGACCACGAGCGAGCGGGAGCCGTCGGACTTCTCCATGTCCACGGCGAGGCCCAGGCCGACGTGCGGCTCACGCACCAGGCGCGGCTTGCCGTCGGGACCCTCGACGAAGTGGTTGTTCATCACCGGCACGTGGTCCGCGATCGCGCGGACCAGGGCGAAGCCGATGAGGTGCGTGAAGCTGACCTTGCCGCCACGGGTGCGGCCCAGGTAGCCGTTGATGACGCTGCGGTTGACCTCGAGCAGCTTGGCCGGCACGACGCGGAACGACGTCGCGGTGGGGACGTCGAGGCTGGCCTCCATGTTGGCCACGATCCGGGCGCCGACGCCGCGGATGGGCTCACCCGGCTCCTCGACGGCGGGCGCCGCGCCGTTGCCGGAGGG
>JAEXGP010000407.1 GCA_023450775.1 Actinomycetes bacterium
GCGCGGTGCTGGGCATGATCGTGTCCGCCAACCGGGACGAGGACCACTTCGCGGATCCGGACTCGCTGGACCTCACCCGCGACCCGAACCCGCACGTGGCGTTCGCGTTCGGACCGCACTACTGCCTGGGCAACAAGCTGGCCCGCCTGGAGGGCCAGCTGGCGTTCGAGGGGCTGGCCCGTCGCTTCTCAGAGATCCGTCTGGCCGACGGCACCGAGCTGTCCTACAAGCCGACCCAGTCGCTGCGGGGCCTGCGGTCGCTGCCCGTGGTGCTCCGCCCGAACTGATCCGGCGCCACCGTCGACCGGCGTCGATCACCGGGCGGCCGAGGACGACGGAGCGGCATGCGGCGGTGGAACCGCTCGGGCGCCGTCGGTGGTAGGAACGTCGGGTGGGCGAGGAGGGGCTCGAGGACGCCGCCTGGTGGCAGGGCCGCCAGGACGACTACCTGCGTGCGGCCACCTCGGTGTGGATGCCGTCCTCGCCGCTCAACGTCGTCGACCACCTCGAGCGCTCCCGGCGGGACCCGGAGCACCACGTGGAGTGGGACGACGTGGATGACGCGGCGCTCGCTCGCTGGTTCGTCCGCATCGACGGCTGGTTCGACTGCGCGGATTTCGACATCCTGCGCCTGCTCACCCTGTGGTGCTCCTACCGGTCGGAGCTGCCCGACCCGGTGTCGGCCGCACTTGTCGACCGTTTCCGGACCTTCCGGTACTGGTACACGGACCCGGTCGAGGTGCCCGGCACCGACGAGCGCTGGTACTGGTCCGAGAACCACCGGCTGATCTTCCACACGTGTGAGTACCTCGCCGGCCAGGAGCTCCGGGCGGACGTGTTCACGGTCACCGGGCTGAGCGGCGAGGAGCACCGTCGGCGGGCCGCGGACCGGCTGACGCAGTGGTTCGACGAGAAGGCCGTCGACGGGTTCAGCGAGTGGCACTCCGACGTCTACTACGCCAAGGACCTGGCCCCGCTGGTCACGCTGGCGGAGTTCGCCGACGACCCGGAGCTGGCCCGACGGGCGGCTGCGTTCTGCGACCTGGTCCTCTACGACCTGGCCCTCCACTGCCATCGAGGCAACGTCGGCGTGACCCACGGTCGGTCGTACATGAAGGACAAGGCCCGTGCGGTCGACCAGCCGGTGTTCGGCGCCTGCAAGCTCTGCTTCGACGCCACCGACGAGGCGTGGCCGGTCGACGACGGCGACCACATCGACCTCCTGCCGCTCAACGAGTCGGCGACGCTGCTCGCCCGGACCCGTCGCTACCGACCGCCGGCCGTGCTGCGGCGCGTCGCCACCAGCACCCGCGAGCTCGTCGACCGGGAAGTCATGGGCGTGGCGATCGATCCGTCCGAACCGCTCTGCGACGACCCGGTGCGATCGGACGGGCGGTCCTACACGGACCCCGACCTGGTCCCGTACTGGTGGGACCGCGGGGCGCTCACCCCGTGGCAGCTCGTTCCGCTCACCATCGAGACGCTCGACCGCCACGAGCTCTGGAACGCCCGGCTGTTCGCCATCTTCGAGGAGCTGCGCGCCGCCATCGGTGCGGACCCGGCGCTCTGGCGGCAGATGGCTGCCGATCTGCACCCGATGGTCAACGCCGGGTTGCTCAGCGAGGTGCACACCTGCACCTGGCGCAACGCCCACGGCATGCTGTCCTGCGCCCAGGACTACCGGCCGGGGACCGCCGGGTTCCAGCACCACATCTGGCAGGCCACCCTCGACGAGCGGGCGATCGTGTTCGCCAACCACCCGGGCAACGGGCCTTCGCCGGATCCCGGCGACTACCTGGACGACGACCGCTACTGGACGGGCTCCGCGACGCTGCCGCGATCGGTGCAGTTCGGTCGGGTGGGCATCCACGCGTTCCAGCCCGCCTTCGCGCCGCCGGGCCCCGGCATCCTCGAGCCGTTCGCCTACGAGCCGTACACCCACGCCTACTTCCCGACCGAGCACTTCGACGAGGTCCGCTGCGACGGTCGGTGGACGCTCGGTCGCCGACGCGACGGCTACGTGGCGCTGTGGTCGTGGCGGGAGCCGCGCTGGCGCCGTCACGATCCCGCCACCACCTACACCGCCGGGCTCACCGGCGACTTCGACCTGGTCGCCGAGGGCGGCGCGGACAACGTGTGGGTCGTCGAGTTGGGTGACGCCGATCGGGACGGCAGCTTCGACGCCTTCTGCGCGGCGATCACCGCGGCCGAGGTGCGGGTGTCCGACCCCGGCTGGGACGCGTCCGGACCGCACCCGGGCTTCCACGTGGTGTACGCGTCGCCGACCGGGGAGACGATCGAGACGCGACCGGACGTGGCGCTGCTGGTCGACGGGGAGCCGGTGGACCTGGCGCACGACCGCCGGTTCGACAACCCCTACACGTCGATCGCCCGGGGAACGACCACCGTGCCGGTGGTCGACGAGCTGGGCGGCTGGCTGCTGGATCTGGCGCGCGGTCGGCGCGGCCCGGTGCACGACGGCGGCTGACCGGCCGCCTCGTCGACGCGCGGCAGGGACATCGACCGGAATGCGCCGTCCGCCGCGGACGTTCTCTCCCTCCGATGAGCACCGACGACGTGTCCGGCCGGCTCACGAGCGACCTCCCCGTCGAGACGCCGCTCGGACGAGAGGCCGATCTCCAGCAGGGCCCGACCGAGCAGGACTACGAGCGTCGATGGTGGACGCTCGGGGTGCTCTGCCTCAGCCTCGTCATGATCGTCATGGCCAACGCGAGTCTGAACGTGGCGCTGCCCACGCTCGCGGAGGACCTCCGCACCGGCTCCAGCGGACTCCAGTGGATCGTCGACGCCTACTCGCTCGTGTTCGCGGGCCTGCTGCTCACGGCCGGATCGCTGGGCGACCGCTACGGGCGACGGCTCGCGCTGAACGGCGGCCTGGTGGTGTTCGGGTTGGCCTCGCTCGTCGCAGCGATGTCCACGTCCGCCGGCGCCGTCGTCGCGTGCCGGGCGGTGATGGGCGCCGGCGCCGCGTTCGTGATGCCGGCGACGCTGTCGATCCTGGCGCACGTGTTCCCGCCCGACGAGCGGCCTCGGGCCATCGCCGTGTGGGCCGGCTTCGCCGGCGTGGGCGTGGCCCTGGGCGGCGTCGTGAGCGGTGCGCTGATCGAGGCGTTCTGGTGGGGATCGATCTTCATCATCAACGTCGTCGTGGTCGTGGTGGCGCTGATCGCCGGCCTCTTCCTGATCCCTCGGTCCCGGGAGCGGATCCATGCACCGCTCGACCCGCTCGGCGCGCTCCTGTCCATCGTCGGTCTGGCGTCCCTGGTGTACGCGATCATCGAGGCGCCGGAGCACGGATGGACCTCCACCCAGACGCTGGTCACCTTCGCCGTCGCGGCGGTGGTGCTGGCGGCGTTCGTGTGGTGGGAGCTGCGGGCGTCCGAGCCGATGCTCGATCTCGGCTACTTCCGGAACCCCCGTTTCACGGCGGCGACCACCGCGATCTCGCTCGTGTTCTTCGCCATGTTCGGCTCGTACTTCCTCTTCACCCAGTACCTGCAGCTGGTGCACGGCTACGACGCGCTCTCCGC
>JAEXGP010000399.1 GCA_023450775.1 Actinomycetes bacterium
TGCGTGCGGACCTCGATCCGCTCGGGCGTCGGCCGGCGCAGCATGCCGAAGCCGGCGGCGCGGTTGACCGTCCGGTTGATCGGGGCGGTGCGGCCGGTGCCGCGGCCGAGCCCCAGCGCGAGCGCCGTGTCGGCGACGCCGACCCGGAAGCCCTCGGGGTGCTCCTCCAGTCCGCGGGCGAACCGGCGCAGGAGCAGCACGGTGCTGGGGCCCAGGATGCCCAGCCAGAATCGCTCGACGTACGGGTCGCGGGGGTCCACACCGGACGTCGCCAGGTCGGGATCCCACCACGGCAGGACGGTGAACCGGTCAGGCGAGGTGCCGTCGGCGGGTGCCGCCTCGGCGTGTCGAGCTTCGGCGTCGTTGCCGGTCCGAGTGGTGGTGATCGTCTGGGCGGGCTGGGCGGTGTCGGACCGCTCGGCGAGGTCGGTGTCGGCCATGGGGCACTCCTCCGGGAGTCGATGTGGGCGGATCGGATCGGGGAAGTGCCGGACGAACGTCGCACTCCCGGACGCCCGCTGTCACCGGGGACCGGTCCCCCTTGACGGTGAACGACCCGCGAGGCGGCCAGTGTGTTCGGCGTTCGTGACGTCACGAACGGGTGTTGGCCGGATGCCGACGGGGGTAGAGTGCGTTCGATGTTCGTGACGTCACGAACGCCCGTCGGGCGTGAGCTGTTCGAGGCCCTCCGCGCTGCCGGACTCGAGGTCGCCTCGCCACGAGGCCGACTGACCGTCGACGGCGTCGCGCTCGAGATGCCGGTCGTCGAGCGCAGCCACCCCCATCCCGGCGAGCTCGCCACGCTGGTGGCGGAGCAGCCCGAGCCGGGCCTGGTGGTGGCCGACCGCATCAGCGCGGCCGGGCGCGACGTCCTCCGCGACGCGGGGTGGTCGTGGCTGGACCGCCGTGGCCATCTCCGCGTGTGGCAGCCGGGCCTGCGGATCGAGACCGAGGTCGCGCTGGGCGGGCCCGACGGGCGGGGGGCGACCTCCTCGCCGTGGACGCCGGTCGGACTCGAGGTCGCGCTGCACGCGCTGTGCCACCCCGACGAGCCGGTGCGAGCCCGCGCCGTCGCGGCGGACATCGGTCGCAGCGTGGGCGGCACGCAGGAGATCGTGGGGCGCTTCACCGAGCAGGGTCTGATCGGCCGATCCGGCCGGCTGCCGCTGCTGCCCGACCTCTTCTGGGAGACCGCGGCGCGCTGGCCGGACGACGACTGGACCGCCGTGCCCGCGGAGCTCCCCGAGGTCGTCGATCTCCTGGGGGGCGACGCGCTCGTGCGGGTCGACGAGCGCGCGGCCACCCTCGGCGGCGCCCGGATCGCCGCGGCCGCCGACCTGCCGGCCCGCTGCTACGTGCACTCGCGCGCCGCGCTGCGGCGTGTCCGCTCGGCGCTCGGCTCGACCGGGACGCCGCGGACGTTCCTCCGGGAGTCGCCGGTGAAGTGGCTGCCCGAGCTCGAGGAGTTCGGGCCCGACGCCGAGCACCCGTGGCACGTGGCCGCGCCCATGGTGTGCGCGCTCCGGCTGGCTCGAGACCCGGCCCGAGGCCGGGAGATCGTGCAGGACTGGGGCATCGTGCCGGGCGAGGAGCCTGCCGCAGCGCAGGAGGGCGCGCCGTGACGGGGCCCGTGGTGCTGAGCGGCCGCCCCGACGGGACGACCGCCCGGTCGGTCGAGGTGCTCGCCGGGCTCCCGGTGGAGTTCCGCCTGATCGGCGGGCTGGCGGTGCTGTGCCGGGTGGGCGTCCCGCACCGTGCCACCGTCGACTTGGACGCCCTGGCGCGGGGACTGGACAGCTTCGACCGCGAGCTGCGGTCGGTCGCCCTGAGCGCCGCGGGTGGCGGCCAGTACCTGATGGCGGGCCGGCTGGAGCTCGACGTGATCGACGTCGGCGAGTCCGACGCCCAGGACCTGGTGGACCAGCTGCAGTCGATGGGCGAACCGATCACCGACCTCGAGCTGAACGCCGTGGCCCACACCTGGGCGCACGACGCGGCCACCCCGCTCGACCTGGTCGTGGTGTCCGAGGCAGACGGGACGGTGCTGGCGAGCGCGCCGGACCGGCTCGTGGCCAGCGCCGGCGGGCTGGTGGCGATGAAGGCCACGACCGTGCCGCTGCGGGCGAGCTCCAAGCCCGAGAAGCGCGCCAGCGACCTCTACGACCTGGGCCGGCTGCTGACCGCGACCACGTCGTGGGCCGCCGAGCTCGACTCGGCTCCGGCCGAGCTGCGCGACCACGTCCGTCGCCGGGTGCACGGCTGGTTCGTCGACCCGGGCGGGCGGGACCGGACGTTCCGGGACACCCGGCGCTTCGACGAGGTGCGCCTGGACCTGGACGAGGTCGCCGACGCGGTGCAGGACCACTGGCCCGACCCGTAGGGTCGGCGCCGATGGCGACCGGCGCGGACGACCAGGGCGACCAGGGCAACCTGGGCGACATGGACGAAGTGGACGAAGTGGACGATCCGACGGACTTCGCCGGCCCGCCCGAGGATGAGCTGGCCCGGGCGCGGGAGCTGATCGCCGGTGCCCGTCGGATCGTCGTGCTGACCGGCGCGGGTGTGTCGACCGACTCGGGCATCCCCGACTTCCGAGGGCCGAACGGGGTCTGGACCCGTGACCCCGAGGCCGAGCGCCTGTCGACGATCGACGTCTACCTGTCCGATCACGAGGTGCGGCGCCGCGCGTGGCGTCGGCGCCTGGACAACCCGGCATGGGTGGCGGACCCCAACCCCGGGCACCTGGCGATCCGCGAGCTCGACCGGCAGGGTCGTCTCCACCTGCTGGTGACCCAGAACATCGACGGCCTGCACCTGGCCGCCGGCCACGACGCCGAGCGGGTCGTGCAGGTGCACGGCTCGCTGCCCGAGGCGCACTGCACCCGCTGCGACTGGTCGGGTCCGACCACCGAGGTGCTCGACCGCGTCCGGGCCGGTGAGGCGGATCCGCCGTGTCCGGAGTGCGGCGGCGTCATCAAGCCGCGGATCGTGTTCTTCGGCGAGGAGCTCGTCGCCGACGACGTCGAGCGGGCGTTCCGAGCCGCGGAGGAGGCTGACCTGCTGCTCGCGGTCGGCACGACGCTGGCGGTCTATCCGGTGGCGCACATGGTGCCGATCGCCGCCGGCGCCGACATCCCTGTCGTCATCGTCAACGGCTCCGAGACCGAGATGGACTTCCTGGCCTCCGCCGTCGTCCGTGGCTCGATCAGCGACGTCCTCCCGACCCTCGTCGCCGGGATATAGGGGTCGCGCCGGACAATCCTTGTCCGGGCGCGACCCCCATATCCCCGCGGCCGCCTTTCGGGAATGTTGACCACTTCGGTAGGGTTTTCTCCGGTGAAGCGCACGCTGGTGCGGTCGATCGACACTGGAGCACGAAGATGGCGAGTTTCCGGGACCTCCTGAACCAGGCGAAGTCCGAGATCCGCGAGGTCACCACCGCGGAGGCCGAGGAGCTGGTGGACGGTGGGGCGATCCTGCTCGACGTCCGGGAGGCGGACGAGTTCGAGCAGGGCGCGGTGCCCGGCTCGGTGTTCCTGCCCCGCGGCCACCTGGAGAGCCAGGTCGAGGGCAAGTTGACCGACAAGTCGGCGCCCGTCGTCGTCATGTGCGCCGGCGGCGTCCGCTCGGCGTTCGCGGCCCGCACGCTCCAGGAGCTGGGCTACTCCGACGTCGTGTCCATGGCCGGCGGGTTCAACCGCTGGAAGGACGAGGGCCGCAGCTGGCGCACGCCCGAGGTGCTCAACCCCGAGCAGCGCAACCGCTACAGCCGTCACCTGCTCCTGCCCGAGGTGGGCGAGGAGGGCCAGCAGAAGCTGCTCGGCGCCAAGGTGCTCCTGCTCGGCGCCGGCGGCCTGGGCTCGCCCGCCGCGCTCTACCTGGCCGCCGCGGGTGTCGGCACGATCGGCATCGTCGACATGGACGTGGTCGACGACTCCAACCTCCAGCGCCAGATCCTCCACAACGTCGACCGGGTCGGCGAGCGCAAGGTCGACTCGGCGAAGAAGACGCTGACGCTGCTCAACCCCGACGTGAACGTGATCGCCTTCGACGTCCGGCTGGACGCCTCGAACATCACCGAGATCATCAGCCAGTTCGACATCGTCGTGGACGGCGCCGACAACTTCCCCGTCCGCTACATGCTCAACGACGCGTCCGTGAAGCTCGGCATCCCGGTCGTGCACGGCTCGATCTTCCGCTTCGAGGGCAACGTCACGGTGTTCGACCCCAAGAACGGCCCGACCTACCGGGACATGCTCCCCGAGCCGCCGCCGGCCGAGCTGGCCCCGAGCTGCGCCGAGGCCGGCGTGCTCGGCGTGCTGCCGGGCATCGTCGGTTCCATCCAGGCGCTCGAGACCATCAAGCTCATCCTGGGCATCGGTGACCCGCTGATCGGTCGTTACCTGGCCTTCGACGCGCTGGACATGGAGTTCCGCGAGTTCAAGATCCGCAAGGACCCGGAGAACCAGATCACCTGGGAGAACCGGGACCAGATCCAGGTCGTGGAGCTCGAGGGCCACTGCCAGCCGGCACCCCTCCAGGCCCCGGCGGCCTGACCCACCCGTCCGCCATCGCTGTCCCACCAGGAGCACCCGAACGGGCGTGCCTGGTGGGACAGCGCGCGTTCAGGCGAGGTGGGGGACCAGGCGCCGGGCGATCTCGGTGCCGATCTCGAGCGAGCTCGTCGCCGCGGGCGACGGGGCGTTGAGCACGTGGAGCTCCCCGGGGCGCTCCACGATCAGGAAGTCGTCGACCAGGTCGCCGTCGGGCCGCACGGCCTGCGCCCGCACGCCCGCCGGCGCCGGTTCCAGGTCCCCGGCCGTCAGCTCGGGCACGAGCCGCTGGAGGCTGCGCAGGAACCGCTGGCGGGACAGGGACCTGGCGATCTCCTCGAGTCCCTGGCGGGCGTGACGGCGCGCCAGGTGCCGGAACGCGGGTGAGCGCACGGTGTCCCACAGCTCGTCCGGCCGGACGTCGCGCCACCGGTAGCCCTCCCGGGCCAGCGCCAGCACGGCGTTCGGGCCCGCGTGCACCGACCCGTCGACGCCGCGTGTGAGGTGCACGCCCAGGAACGGGAACGCCGGGTCGGGCACCGGGTAGATCAGGCCCTTCACCAGGTGCCGGGCCGGCGGCCGCAGCTCCAGGTACTCACCCCGGAACGGGATGATCCGGGCGGGCGGCTCGGCACCGGCGGCCCGCGCCACCAGATCGCTCTGCAGCCCGGCGCAGTTGACCAGGGTCCGGGCCCGCACGTCGCCGGTCGTGGTGCCGATCCGGTGGACGCCGCCCACGCGCACCGCCGCGGTCACCCGGCACGAGGTGCGGAGCACCCCGCCGGCGGCCGCGACGTCGGCGGCCAGGTGGTGGCCGTC
>JAEXGP010000001.1 GCA_023450775.1 Actinomycetes bacterium
CGTCCGGTGAGCTCCGCCTCGAACGCGCGGGCCATGCCGATGCCGTCCTCGTGCATGCCGAAGTCGCCGTACGTGCCTGCGTCGGGGAACGGCCGCGCGGCGAGCAGGTAGTACTCGTCGGCGGCGAAGACCATGCGGTGACCCAGCGTCGCCAGGAACACCTCCTGCCAGCGGTCGACGATCTCGACGACCGCCTGCGCCTCCTGCAGCGTGTGCGGGCGCATGCGGGGCTCGCGGTTGTGGGCGCTGACGCCCAGCGGCACGACCGCCACGTCCGCCAGCTCGGGGTACTCGTCGAGCACGCCGCACAGCGTCCGGTCCAGCACCTCGCCGTCGTTGAGGCCCGGGCACACGACGACCTGGCCGTGCACCTCCACGCCGTGGTCGAGCAGCGCCCGCAGCCAGCGCAGGCTGGTCGCCCCCCGGCGGTTGCGCAGCAGCTCCACCCGGACGTCGGGATCGGTGGCGTGGATGCTGACGTACAGCGGCGAGAGGCCCTCGACGAGCACCCGCTCCAGATCCGCCTCGGTGAAGCGGGTGAGCGTGGTGAAGTTCCCGTAGAGGAACGACAGCCGGTAGTCGTCGTCCTTGAGGTACAGGCTGCGTCGCATCCCCGGCGGGAGCTGGTGGATGAAGCAGAACTCGCAGTGGTTGTCGCAGGTCCGCACCTCGTCGAAGACCGGCGAGTCCACCTCGAGCCCCAGCGGCTGGCCGTGCTCCTTCGAGATCTCGACGCTCAGCTCCAGGCCGCCCCGGCGCAGCTCGAGCTCCACCTCGGCCTCGTCGGACAGGACGCGGAACTCGATCACGTCCCGGAGCGGGCGCCCCCCGATGGCGACGAGCTCGTCCCCGGGCGCGACACCGCCATCGGCGGCCGGGGATCCGGGCGCGACAGCGACGACGGTGGCGAGGGACACGGCCGACCATGGTACTTGCCCCGGCCCTCGGCTCCCCGGCGACCGCCGGCCCGACGACCTAGGCTTCCCGCCGGCGGAACGAGCTGAGGGGGTGCCCGATGGGCGAGGTCGATCACGTGGTCGGACGTCGCGCGAGCGGACGACACGAGCGCCGGGGCCGACGCGGCCGCTGGTTCGGAGCGGCGGCGGTCGCGGCGTTCGCGCTGCTGGCCGCAGCGTGCGTCCCCGAACCGCCGCCCCCAGCCACCGGGACGAGCCCGAACGACGCCCCACGGGCGGCGGAGGCGGCCTACTCCGACCTGGGACCGCACGAGGTCGGGGTGACCACGCTGGCGCTCTCCGATCGGAGCGTGGAGGTCTGGTACCCGGCCGACGCCGAGCAGATCGGCGACACGCCGTTCGACAGCTACCACATCCGGGACTTCGTGCCGCCGAGCTTCGACGCGCTCATCCCGCCCGACGTCGATCCGCCGTTCCAGACGATCGCCCACCGCGACGTGCCGGCCGACACCGTCGACGGGCCGTACCCGCTGGTGCTGTTCTCGCACGGCTTCGCCAGCTACCGGCTGCAGTCGACCAAGCTCACCACGCACCTGGCGTCGTGGGGCTTCGTCGTGATCTCCCCCGACTACCTCGAGCGCGGGCTCGGCAGCGTGCTGGGTGAGGGACCGGCCGCACCCCGTCCCGACACCACGATCGCGGAGGAGGCCATCGAGGCCGTGAAGGCGCAGGACGCCGCTCCCGACGGGCTGCTGAGCGGCGTCGTCGACTCGTCGAGCGTCTACCCGGTCGGGCACTCGGCGGGCGGGGGCACCTCGCTGCGGCTGCTCAGCCGTCCCGACGTGCACTCGGCCATCCCCCTCAGCGCCGGTGTGTCGCTGCTGAGCATCCTGCAGGGCATCGCCCCGACGCTGCCGACCGACAAGGCCGTCATGTGGCTGAGCGGCCGCGACGACGGCGTGGCGGCGATCGACGGCGTGCGGACCGGCTACGAGTACACGGCCGGGCCCAAGAAGCTGGTCGAGCTGGGCGGCACCGGCCACAACAACGCGTTCACCGACATCTGCGAGATCGGCGACGGCGGGGTGATCGCGCTGGCGGTCGCCACGGGCCTGCCGCTGCCCGACGCCCTGCTGCAGCTCGGCAACGACGGCTGCCCGTCGCCCCCGTTCACCGACTCGCCCGAGCTGTGGCCGCAGGTCGGCCACCTGGTCACCGCTGAGCTGCGGTACCGGTCGGGGCTGGACCCCGAACCCGTGGGTCTCGGCGACGGCGTGCTGGCGTCGCTCCCGAGCGTCGTGGCCTACCTCCACGCGCCCTGAGCAGCCACGCGCTCCGAGCCTGCGCAGCCGCGCGGGCGGTCAACCGGGCCTGACCCGGCCGCGGCCGGGCCCGGGCCGCCGGGACCGTAGGCTCGTGACGTGACCGACACGACCACCGTGACGCCCGACGCGCCCTCCAGCGGGGGCGTCGACCTGGTGCTGCTGGCCGCGCCGCGCGGCTTCTGCGCCGGGGTGGAGATGGCGATCAAGGCCCTCGCCTGGATGGTCCGTGCCTTCGAGGGGCCCGTGTACTGCTACCACGAGATCGTGCACAACCAGCAGGTCGTGCAGCGGTTCCGCGAGCAGGGCGTGGTCTTCGTGGACGACGTGGCCGAGGTCCCGGCGGGACGGCCGCTCATGCTGTCGGCCCACGGCTCGGCACCAGAGGTGGTCATGGCGGCCCGGGAGAACGGCGGGTTCGTGGTCGACGCCGTGTGCCCGCTGGTCACCAAGGTCCACCACGAGGTCAAGGTCCGTGCCGGCAAGGGCTACTCGATCGTCTACATCGGCCACGACGGCCACGAGGAGGCGGTCGGCACCATGGCCGTGGCGCCCGACGCCATCCACCGGGTGGAGTCGGTGGACGAGGTCGACGCGCTCCCCGAGTTCGGCACGCCGGTGGCGCTGCTCGCGCAGACCACCCTGTCGCACCGGGACTGGGCCGACGTCGCCCAGGCCACCACCGACCGCTTCCCCGACGTCTGGACCCCGGGGCGCAGCGACCTGTGCTTCGCCACCACCAACCGCCAGTCCGCCCTCATGGAGATCGCACCCCGCTGCGACGCCGTGGTGGTGATCGGCTCCGCCAACTCGTCGAACACCGTGGCGCTGGAGCGACTGGCCCGCGGCGCCGGCTGCGCGACCGTGCTCCGGGTCAACAGCGCCGCCGAGCTGCCGCGCCGGGCCGACGGCTCGGTCGACCTGCACGGCGTGGTCGGCGTGACCGCCGGCGCGTCGGCTCCCGAGGAGCTCGTCGACCAGGTGATCGGCGCCCTCGCCCCCGCCCGGGGCGTCGAGGAGGTCCGCCTCACCGAGGAGGACGAGTACTTCCCGCCGCCGCGCAACTTGCGAGACCTGCTGGTGGCGATCGACGCCGTCGGCGGGCTGGGTCTGGGGGCCGACCCCGACGCCCGGCCGCCGTCCGACGACCGCGCCCTGGCGGCCAGCTCTGTGCTCGCCGACCTGGCTTGACCCCCGGTCCTGTCTGCCGATCACACGGCAACACGTGTGATTGGCAGAACGGAACGGCGCCCGTACAGAGTGGGTCGGTGACCGCGCTCCGACTGTTCCTCCACATCCTGGCCGCCTCCGTGTGGGTCGGCGGCCAGATCGTCCTCGCCGGCCTGGTCCCGACGGCCCGAACGCTGGGGCCGGACGCGCCCAGGGCCGTCGCCAACGCCTTCAACCGCATCGCGTGGCCGGCGCTCGGCCTGGCCGTGCTGACCGGGTTGTGGAACCTGATGGCGATCGACATGAACGACCTGCCGCACCCGTGGGTCGAGCTGCACGTCCTCGCCGTCGTCCTCACGGCGGTCGGCGCCTTCATCCACACGCAGGCGAAGGGCAACAAGGCCCTGCTGGCCGTGGGCGGGGCGATGTCGTCGCTGTTCGCGGTCGCCGCGATGTACCTGGGCGTGCTCGTCACGACGAACGCCGGCTGAGTCCTCCACCGATCTCGGGCACCACGGACCACTGGTCGGTCGCTCGTGCCCGAGTTCGAGCCCGGGCGGACCCTCGATCGCCGGTGGCTCAGCGGACCGCGTCGTAGAGCGACTGCAGCTCG
Source organism: Actinomycetes bacterium (assembly GCA_023450775.1). Classification (GTDB taxonomy): domain Bacteria; phylum Actinomycetota; class Acidimicrobiia; order Acidimicrobiales; family Microtrichaceae; genus Dermatobacter. Next base: position 4,023 of record JAEXGP010000001.1, read on the forward strand.
TTCCGCAGGTGCTCGGTGTTCTCCGACACCGCCCGGCGGGGCACGCGCCCGGTGGGCGGCACGTCGGGGTAGATCGGCTCGCCGATCAGCACCCGGATCCGGGCGGGGTGGATCATCTTGGCGCCCCGCGGCATGGCCTCGACCGAGCCGCCGATGGCGACGGGCACGATCGGGACCCGGTTGCGGCAGGCCACGAAGGACGGACCGTCGAACAGGTCCTCCACCACCGGTCCGTCCTTGCGGCGGCCCTCGGGGAACATCACGACGGGGTCACCGCCGGCCACCGCGTCCTCGCAGCGCCGCAGCGCGTCCCGGTCCGCGTGCTCGCGGTCGACCGGGAACGACCCGTTGAACTCGATGAAGCGGCCGAGCCAGCGCCACTTCCACACGCTGTCCTTGGCCATGAACCGGACCTCGCGCGGGATGATCGCCGCGATCACCGCGAAGTCCACGTACGACCGGTGCACCGGCGCGATCACGTACGCCACGCCGACTGGCAGCCGGTCCAGGCCCTCGACCTTGAGCCCCCACAACGGCTTGAGGATCAAGCGCCCGATGCCCCGGAACACCCGGTACGACACGCGACCCCACTGCGAGATCGGACGCAGCGGTGTGCGGTCGATCAGTTGCTTGCTCACGTTGCTCCCCCCACGCCGTCGGTTCGGGTCCCCGTGACCCCGGACGGCGCACGACCGGTGCGCAGTGTCACCCCGCGGACTCCCGGTCGGCCAGTCGCTGCTCGACCATCTCGGCGATCAGCTCGACGACCTGTTCGATCTCGAGCCCCGTGGTGTCGACGGTGACGGCGTCGTCCGCCTCGACCAGCGGGCTGTGGGACCGGCCCTGATCGGCGGCGTCGCGGCGGGCGATGTCGGCCGCGACAGTGTCGTACTCCAGGTCGGTCATCTCCTTGGCCCGTCGCGCCGCCCGCACCGCGGGATCGGCGGTCAGGTACACCTTCAGCAGCGCGTCGGGGAACACCACCGTGCCGATGTCGCGGCCCTCGATCACCCCGCCGCGGTGCTCGACGGCCCAGACCCGTTGACGGGTCCGCATCTCGTCGCGGACCGCGGGGTTCGCCGCCACCACGCTCACGGCGCGGGACACCTCGGGACCTCGGATCTCCACCGACGCGTCCACGCCGTCGACCACGACCTCGCCGTCGGACACGGTGAGCTCCATGGTCGTCGCCAGCGCGGCGACCGGCTCGACGTCGACCGGGTCCAGGCCCTGGCGGATCGCCGCGAAGGCGACCGCCCGGTACATGGCGCCGGTGTCCAGGTACTCCAGGTCCAGTCGGTCGGCGAGCCGGCGGGCGACGGTCGACTTGCCGGAGCCGGCAGGTCCGTCGATGGCGATCACGGGGACGTCGCTCGGTTCCACGGAGGGTGATCCTAGGGACGGGCGGACGCGGTCACGCGATCCAGGTCGCTCCAGAACCCCGGATAGGTCTTGGCCGTGCACCCCGGGTCCAGGATCCGCACGCCGTCGGCCCGGAGCCCGACGAGGGCGAAGCTCATGGCCATCCGGTGGTCGTCGTAGGTGCGGACGTCCGCCGGCGACACCGGACCGGGGTGCACGGTGAAGCCGTCCTCGTCCTCGGTGGCCCGCACGCCCAGGCGCCCCAGCTCGGTGACGACGGCGGCGATGCGGTCGGTCTCCTTGCCTCGGATGAAGCCGATGCCGGTGACCGTCGTGGGGCCGTCGGCGAACACCGCGACCGCCGCCAGGGTCTGGGCGGTGTCGGAGATGTCGGCCATGTCGACGGTGATCCCGTGCAGCACGCCGGTGGAGCGGACGACGACCTCGCGGTCCGACCAGGTCACCTCGGCACCCATGCGGCCGAGCAGGTCGATGAACGCCACGTCGCCCTGGGTGCTCGAGCGCCCGAGCCCCTGGATCCGGACCGTGCCGCCGGCGATGACCGCGGCGGCGGCCCAGTACGACGCGGCCGAGGCATCGGGCTCCACCTCGTAGCGCTCGACGGCCCGGTAGCCGCCCGGGGCCACCCGCAGCCGCCGCCACCCGTCGTCGTGCTCGACGCTCGCGCCGAAGGCCGACATGACCTCCAGGGTGAGCGCCACGTACGGGACCGACACGAGCTCGGTGGTGACCTCGACCACCAGGCCGTCGTCCAGGCACGGTCCCGACAGCAGCAGGCCCGACAAGAACTGGCTGCTCACGTCGCCGCTCACCCGGACCGTGCCGCCCAGCACGTCGCGCGGCGACGCGGTGATCCGCACCGGCAGGTATCCCTCCTCGCCGAGCGGCTCCACGCCGGCGCCGAGCGCCTCGAGCGCGTCCAGCAGGGCGCCCATCGGGCGGCGGCGCAGCGGCGGTCCGCCGTCCAGGATCACGGTCCCGCGAGCGAGCGCCGCGACCGGAGCGATGAAGCGCGACGTGGTCCCCGACAGGCGGGCGTCCAGGATGGCGCCGTCGAGCGGCGGCCGGCCCCCGCTCCCGCGCACGACCAGCGCGCCACCGCTGCCGTCGTCGGGGATCGGGCTGATCGGCACGCCGAGCGACGACAGGCAGTCGACCATGGCCGACGTGTCGTCCGCGTCGAGCACGCCGACGAGCTCGGAGGTGCCCCGCGCCAGCGCGGCGCAGACGAGCGCCCGGTTCGTGACGCTCTTGGACCCCGGCGGACGGATCGACGCGTCGAGCGGCCGGCTGACGGGCCGGATCGGCATCGGCAGCTCGTCAGCGCCGCCCGGCGACGTGTCGCCGGCGGTCGCGTCGCCGGCCACCGTCAGGCCAGCTCCTGGGTGGAGGCCACCCTGCCGCGGCCGCGGAGCGCGTCGACCAGCGCGTGGGCCTGCTCGGTCGACACGACGAGCGAGAGCAGGCCGCGCCGCTCGCCCGCGGCGTGCACGACCTCGATGTCGTAGACGTTGACGCCGAGCTCGGTGGCCAGCGTGGTGACGGCGGCCAGCTCGCCCGGCTGGTCGGGGATGGCCACCCGGACCTCGGAGAGCTCCTCGGCGGGCGGGGCACCCGTCGGCAGGTTGCGGCGGGCGACCTGCGCGGCGAGCAGGCGCTCCCGCAGCTCGTCGGCGTCGCCGCGGTCGACCACGTCGCGCATGGCGCCCAGCCGGCCGATGAGGTCGTCGAGGACGTCGAGGATGGCCGACCGGTTGTCGTCGCAGATGTCGAGCCAGATGGCGGCGTCGCCGGCGGCGATGCGGGTCATGTCCCGGAAGCCGCCCGCGGCGAGCCGCAGCAGCGCCGCCTCCTGCTCCGCCCGCTGGGCGGCGAGGCCCATGAGGGTGACCGCCGTCAAGTGCGGGACGTGCGACACGGTCGCCACGAGACGGTCGTGGTCCTCGGGGGCGAGCGTGACCACATCGGCGCCGAGCGACCGCACCACGCTGTGCACCAGCGCCTGCGCCGCGGGGTCGGTGGACTCGGTGGGCGTCAGCACCCAGGTGCTGCCCTCGAACATGTCCGCCCGGGAGCCGGCGACGCCCTGGGCCTCGGAGCCCGCCATCGGATGCCCGCCCACGAACCGCGAGTGCGGGAGCGCGGCGGCGACGGGCGACTTCACACTGCCCACGTCGGTGACGACCCCGCCGTCGGCGAGCGCGGCCCGTGCGGCATCGGGGACCGCTCCGACGGGCACGGCCACGAAGGTGATCTCGGCGTCGGGGTCGCTGCCGACCTCGTCGAGCGCGCCGGCGTCCAGGGCGGCGGTGGCACGTGCCGGCTCGCGGTCGGTCCCGGTCACGTGCCAGCCCCTGGCCCGGAGGGCTTTGCCGATCGACGCGCCGATCAGGCCCGTGCCCACCAGCCCGGCCCGGCGCCGGGCAGTGCCGCTGCCCGGCTCGGCGAGCCCTCCGGCAGCGTCCCCGGTGCTCACTTCGGCAGGTCGTCGCGCAGGTCGCGTGCGTCCTGCAGGTAGACGTGGTGCAGGTCGGCCCGGGAACGGGTCGAGTTGAACTGCATGAGCACGCGGATGCACAGCGGCTTGGCCCCGACGATGTCGAGCTCCTGCGCGCAGATGAGGGGCACGTCGCCCATGCCCAGCTGCCGGGCCGCCAGGGCCGGGAACGCGCTGTGCACGTCGGGCGTGGCGGTGAACAGGATCGAGATCAGGTCGTCGTGGTCGATGCCGTTGGACCCGAGCATCTCGGTGAGCAGCTCTCGGACGCGCTCGAGCAGGTGATCCTTGTCGTCGCGGTCGAGGGTGGTCGCCCCGCGGAGGGCCAGCACGGAGGTGGTCGGCACGGCGGCGAGGTTACCCGGCGGGTTCGCCGGGCCCGGAACCCGTTCCGCGCTCGGATCGGCCGGCCGATGCGCCGCCCGATCGGGCGGCGCGGTCGGCCGGTTCGGGCGCGGGACCCGCCGCACGCTCGAGCGCCCGGACCTCGTCGCGCGTGAGCTCCCTCCACTCCCCCGGGGCCAGGTGCGGGTCGCGGAGCGGTCCGATCCGGGTCCGGACCAGGCGGACGACGGGGTGCCCGACGGCCTCGCACATCCTCCGGACCTGCCGGTTGCGGCCCTCGTGGATCGTCAGGCGCAGCACCCCGGGCTGCAGCTCCGACACCTTCGCCGGCGCCGTCATGCCGTCGTCGAGCTCGACGCCCTCGCGGAGCCGGCGCAGCACCCCTCGCCCGGGCCGCCCCTCCACCTCCGCGACGTACTCCTTCTCCACGCCGAAGCTCGGGTGCGTCAGCCGGTGGGTCAGCACGCCGTCGTTGGTGAGCAGCAGGAGCCCTTCGGTGTCCATGTCCAGCCGACCGACGGGATGGACCCTGGGCTCGGCGGGCACGGCGTCGAGCACGGTCGGGCGCCCGTGGGTGTCGGCGGCCGTGGTGACGACCCCGGCCGGCTTGTTGAGCAGGTAGTGCACCAGGCCGGGCGCCACGCCGATGGGCGTGCCGTCGACGGCGACCTCCTGGTCCTCGACGCGGACCCGGGCGCCGAGCACGGCGACCCTGCCGTCGATCGTGACGCGGCCCTCGTCGATGAGGTCCTCGCACACCCGGCGGCTGCCGAACCCCGCGCGGGCCAGCACCTTCTGCAGGCGCTCGCCCTCGTCCGCCGGATCGGCCGGCACGTCGGTCACTCGCCGAAGGGCGAGTGGCGCTGGCTCGTCGGGTCGTCGGCGGGCGAGCCGTCCTCGACCAGGTCGTCGACGGAGATCACGACCTCGCCGGTGATGTCGACCACCTCGTCCGCGGAATCGGCGGGACCGTCGACCGCGTCGCCGGACGCCCCACCGTCCTGCCCGCCGGCGTCGGGGGACGCACCGTCGTCCTGGGCGGCGGTGTCGCCGGGCTCGGCCTCGGCCCGCAGGCCCTGCTCGAGCAGCTCGACCACGTCCGCCCCGGGGATGAAGTCGCCGAGCGACGGGAGCTCGTCCACGTCGTTCAGGCCCAGCTTCTCGAGGAACAGCGAGGTGGTCCCGAACATCGACGGCTGGCCGGGACCGGGGTCCTTGCCGACCTCGTCGATGTAGCCGCGCTGCTGGAGCGTGCGCATGACGCCGTCCACGTTCACGCCGCGGATCGCCGAGACCTGCGCCCGCGAGATCGGCTGCTTGTAGGCGACGATGGCCAACGTCTCGAGCGCGGCGGCCGACAGCCGGGCCGACTGCCCCGAGAGGATGAACCGCTCGACGTACGGCGAGAGGTCCTCGTGGCTCTGGAACCGCCACCCTCCGGCCACGCGCACGAGCTGGAAGCCCCGACCGTCCTCCTCGTAGGAGGCGGCGAGCCCGGCGAGGAGGTCCTCGACCTGCTGGGGCGAGCGCTCGACCAGCTGGCCCAGCAGCGCGGCCTCGATGGGCTGGTCCGCCACCATCAGCACGGCCTCGAGCGCACGGCGGGCCTCGTCGCCCAGCGGTGCGAGCTCCGACGTGTCCGCCACGGCCGCCGCAGCGTCGGCAGCGGCCTCGTCGACGGGCTCGGCCGCCTCGGTACCGACCTCGTCCACGGGCTCGGCCGCCCCGGCCGCTTCGGCCTCCGGCTGCTCGGGCTCGAAGGCAGACGCCGCCTGGACGTCCTGCCCGTCGTCGTCCGCGGCCTCCGGGCCGCCCTCGGTGTGCTCCGCCATCTCAGCCACCGTAGGCATCGACCAGGTCGAGGTCGTCCGCGCCCACGTCGGACCCGGCGACCCACACCACCTGGATGTCGCCGAAGGTCTCGGGCTGGTCCAGGTCCACGAGCCCCTGCTTGAAGAGCTCGAGGATGGCGAGGAAGTGCACGACCACGTCCAGGCGGTCGACGAGCGACGCCGTCAGCTCCCGGAACGACACCCGGCCGCGGCTCGGCAGCTCGGCGCAGAGGTCGGCGACGGTGTCGATGACGCTCGTGCGGATGGGCGCGACGTGGAAGAGGTCGATCGTGGGGACCGGCTTGGGCGTGAGCGCACGCTGGTACGCCGCCAGCAGGTGGTCGGGGGTGACGCCCTCGAGCATGTCGGGGGCGAGGTCCCAGAAGCGGTCGTCGGGTCCGGCGGTGCGGGGCACCGACCGGGCGGCCGCCGCGTGCAGCGCCGAGAGCATGCCGGCGGCGTCCTTGAACGTCTTGCACTCCAGCAGGCGCGCCAGGAGCAGGTCCCGCTCCTCCCAGAGCGAGAGGTCCTCGTCCACGTCGACGTCGTCGTCGCCGGGCAGTAGGCGCTTGGTCTTGAGCTCGACCAGCGTGGCGGCGATCAGCAGGAACTCGGTCGCCACCTCCAGGTCGAGCTGCTCCATGCGGTTGAGCTCGGCCAGGTAGGCGTCGACGATCGTGGACAGCGAGATGTCGTACAGGTCCACCTGCTCGCGCAGGATCAGGTGCAGCAGCAGGTCGAACGGACCCTGGAACACCGGAGTGGTGACGGCGTAGCCCACGAAGGGACATCGTAGACCTGATCGCGCCCTGCAAGTCACACGCCTGTCATTTGGTGGCTGTGGGTGGGCGCCCCCTCCCCCGCTCCGGCCACCGAGCCGTGCGTTCTGTTCCACCTCTTCGACGCCGCAGCGTCGAAATGGTGGAACGAAAGGCGGTCGGGGCGGCCGGGGCCCGCCCGGTACGATCGCCCGCCATGCCCCGCGTCTTCTCCGGCATCCAGCCGACCGGCGACCTGCACCTCGGCAACCTGCTGGGGGCCGTCCGGAACTGGGTCCAGGACCAGCACCACGCCGACAGCTTCTACTGCATCGTCGACCTCCATGCCCTGACCGTCCCCAAGGAGCCGGGCGAGGTCGGCAGCAACACCCTGGAGATGGCGCAGACGCTGCTCGCCTGCGGGCTGGACCCCGACGTGTGCACGCTCTTCGTGCAGAGCCACGTGAGGGAGCACACCGAGCTGGCCTGGCTGCTCCAGTGCGTGACGAGCATGGGCGAGCTGCGGCGCATGACCCAGTTCAAGGACAAGTCCGACAAGCAGGACTTCGTCTCGGCCGGGCTGTTCACCTACCCGGCGCTGCAGGCCGCCGACATCCTCCTGTACGACACCGACCGCGTGCCCGTCGGCGAGGACCAGCGCCAGCACATCGAGCTGACCCGCGACGTGGCCGAGCGCTTCAACTCTCGCTACGGCGACACGTTCGTCCTGCCCGAGGCCACGATCCCCCGCGCCGGCGCCCGCGTGATGGACCTGCAGGAGCCGACCGACAAGATGTCCAAGTCGGCCGCGTCGGACGCAGGCGTCGTGTACCTCATGGAAGACCTCGCCGCGACCGCCAAGAAGTTCAAGCGGGCGGTGACCGACTCCGACGGTGAGGTGCGCTACGACCCGGCCGGCAAGCCTGGCGTGTCGAACCTGCTGTCGATCCTGGGGGCCGTCACCGACCGCAGCCCCGAGGACGTCGCCGAGACCTACTCCCAGTACGGGCCGCTCAAGGTCGACACCGCCGAGGCGGTCGTCGAGTTGCTGCGGCCCATCCAGGAGCGCTTCCACGAGCTTGCCGACGACCCGGCCGGCACCGGCGAGCTGCTGGCGATCGGCGCCGAGAAGGCGCAGGTCGTGGCGAGTGACGTGTACGCCCGCGCCGTCGAGCACATCGGGCTCCTCCCCCGCGCCTGACACCGTTCCTTCTCCCCTCCGGCGTTCTGTTCCACCGCGTCGACGCTGGAGCGTCGAAAAGGTGGAACGAAATCGGGACCGGCGGTGGGCGGGACGGCGCTCAGAGCTCGCCGTCGTCGGCCTGGACGAGCAGCCGTCCGACCTCGACCGGCACCGTCCAGCGCTCCTCGGGCTCGTGGTGCTGCGCCGCCCACGCCACGACGCGCTCGTCGGAACCGGCCATGCGCAACAGGTCGGCGCCGAGCTCGGGGTACTGCAGGTAGAGCCCGACCTTGCGCGTGAAGCCGCGGGTGTCGGCCCACGACGCCGCCATGTCGTGGCCGCCGACCCACCCCGACAGCGTGGCCACGGCCCGCCCGTAGGTGCCCAGTCCGGCCACCGACTTGCCGACGTCGTGCAGCAGCGCGGCGGCGACGATCCAGCGCGCCTCGTCGTCCTCGGCCGAGAGTTCCAGCCGGTCCAGGTGTGCGACCACCGCGCGGGCCACGCCGACCGCGTGCCGGCGGTCCACCGGCGACATCCGCCGGAACGCCGCCACCTCGCGCTCGCCGAGCCAG